>JAOPWI010000256.1 GCA_025965755.1 Frankiales bacterium
GACGCCCCGGTCACCCCGCTCGACCCGTGGGGCACCCTGCGGGCCGCCGTCGCGCACCGCACGCCGGGCAGCGGCCTGTCGGCCCGAGCCGCGTTCAGCGCGCACACCCGGGGCGGCTGGCGGGCCGCCCGGGTCGACGGTGCGGGGGTCCTCAGCCCCGGTGCGCCGGCGACCTTCGCCGTCTGGCAGGTCGAGGGCGAGCTGGTCGTGCAGGTGCCCGACGAGCGCGTGGCGGGCTGGTCGACCGACCCGCGGGCCGCGGTCGCCGGGCTGCCCGACCTCGACGCGCCGGACCCCTCGTGCCTGCGGACGGTGGTCGAGGGGCGGACGGTGCACGAGTTGTAGCACCGCGGCGACACCCCCGCTGACCTGCGCCGATGGGGTGAACGTGCAGGTCAGAGGCGTGTTGACAGCCTGCGGGCGGGTCTCGGTAGGGTCGCCGCGGTCCACCGGGGAACCGACCGTCCACGGCCCGTACTCCCGGCGCCCTTCTGGACGTCCGCCCCGTGACACCCGTGCCACCGGGCGGCGTCGCCAGTCCCAGGAGGTCGCCGAGGCGTCGGGTGCGGTGCGCGGCCGGGGTGAGCTGTGCCGGGGACCCGGACCCGACCGCCCAGTAGACAACGGCACGTCGACGGCAGCCACTCGCCGGCGGGTCGGTCCCAACGGCGGCGGGTCCGGGTCCTTCCTCGGCCCGGCCCCGGCGGCCTCCGGCAGAATGGGGGAGTGACGTTCCCGCCCGCGGCCGTGCTGCCCGCGCCGCCGGCCGCCCCGTCACCGCCTCCGGCGGCGGCAGCGCCCCGCACGCTGCCCCGCCTGCTGCTCGCCGTGCTGGCCGGGCTGGTCCTCTACGCCGCCTTTCCGCCGCTGGACCTTCCGGTGCTGGCCCCGGTCGGGGTCGCGCTGCTCGGCCTGGCCTGTCGCCGGCTTCCGGTGCGTGCCGCAGCCCTGGCCGGCCTGCTCTGCGGCCTCGCGCTGTTCGTACCGCTCGTGTCGTGGACGGGAACGCTCGCCGGAGTCGGGGCGTGGTTCGCCCTGGCGCTGCTGCAGGCGGCGTTCTTCCTCCCGCTCGGCGCCGGGCTCGCGGTGACCGCCCGCCTGCCGGGCTGGCCACTGTGGGCCGCCGGCCTCTGGGTCGGTCAGGAGGCGCTGCGCAGCAGGCTCCCGTTCGGCGGGTTCCCCTGGGGAAAGCTGGCCTTCAGCCAGGCCGACACGGCGTTCACGCCGCTGGCCGCGCTCGGCGGCGCGCCACTGGTCACCGCCGCCGTGGCGCTGTCGGGAAGCCTGCTGCTCGCCGCTGCCCGGCGCCCGTCACGCACCGCCGGGCTGCTCGCGCTGGCCGCGGTGGCCGTCCCCGCGGCCGGGCTGCTGGTCGCCACTCCGGCCGACGGCCCGAGGCGCACGGTGGCCGTGGTGCAGGGCAACGTGCCGCGGCTGGGCCTGGACGCCTTCGCCCAGCGGGCCGCCGTTCTGGGCAACCACGTCGAGGCGACCCGGGAGCTGGCCGCCGAGGTCGCGGCCGGC
The DNA here is from genome assembly GCA_025965755.1 of Frankiales bacterium. Lineage (GTDB taxonomy): Bacteria > Actinomycetota > Actinomycetes > Mycobacteriales > SCTD01 > RYN-170. The sequence goes on from JAOPWI010000256.1 coordinate 1,525, forward strand.
CGGGTGCCCCGGCCCGAGCTCGTCATCTGGCCGGAGAACGCCTCCGACCTCGACCCCTTCACCGATCCGGCCGCCCGCACGGCCATCGACGGCGCGGTGCGGGCCGTGGGCGTGCCGGTCCTGGTCGGCGCCGTGCTGCAGGGCCCCGGCGACCAGGTCCGCAACGCCGGCATCGTGTGGGACCCGCAGACCGGCCCGGGGGACAGCTACATCAAGCAGCACCCGGTGCCCTTCGGGGAGTACATCCCGTACCGCTCCCTGGTGCGCCGGGTGACCGCCAAGGTCGACCTGGTGCCCCGCGACTTCGCCCGGGGCACCGAGACGGGGCTGCTGCAGGTGGGGCCGGTGGCCGTCGGCGACGTCATCTGCTTCGAGGTGGCCTACGACGGCCTGGTCCGCGAGGCCGTCCGGGCCGGCGGCCGGCTGGTCGTGGTGCAGACCAACAACGCGACGTTCGGGCGCAGCGGCCAGAGCGAGCAGCAGCTGGCCATGAGCCGCCTGCGCGCGGTGGAGCACGGCCGCACCGTGGTGGTGGCCGCGACCAGCGGCATCAGCGCGGTCATCGAGCCGGACGGCCGGGTGGCCCGCCGCAGCGCCATCTTCACCCGGGACGTGCTCGTCGCCGACGTCCCGGTCCGGGCGGCTCACACGCTCGCCACCCGGCTCGGGCTCCTGCCCGAGATCGCGCTGTCCCTGCTGGGCGCCGGCGCCCTGCTGGCCGGCGTGCGTCAGGCCCGGCGCACGCCCAGCTGAGCCAGCACGGCGTCGTCGGCGGTCCAGTCGAAGGTGTACTGGTCCCGCCCGCCGGCCGCGAACCACGCGTAGGAGTCACGGAAGCCGTCCTCGACGCCGTACCGCGGCACCCAGTCCAGCTCGGCCAGCGCCTTGCTGATGGAGAACGACGTGCCGCCCACCAGCGCCTCGCCCCAGTGCACGAGCGGCGGGTGCACGCTGCGCGCGATCTCCATCGGCACGTGGACCACGTCGGCCGGCACGCCCACGGCCCGGGCCATGAGCAGGACCGCGCCGATCACGCTGGTGACCTCCGGGCCGGCCACGTTGTAGGCCTGGCCGACGGCCGTGGCGTTGCCGGCGACCGCCGCCATGGCGTCCGCGACGTCCTGCACGTGCACCAGGTGCAGGGCGGGAAAGCCCTCGCCGGGCACCAGCACCGGCCGGCCGGCCTCGAGCCGGGCGAAGAAGGCGGGGTCGCGGCTGGCCAGCGGGCTCATCGGCCCGAGGGTGTGGCCGACCCGCAGGACCGTGGCGGGGAAGCCGCCGTCGGCGTGCTCGCGCAGCAGGTGGTCCTCGCAGCGCACCTTGCCGACCCCGTACGCCTTGCGCCGGTCGTCGTCGTCGGCGGCATGCCGGCGGAAGTCCTCCTGCACCGGGTGGACGAAGCTGCGCCGGTAGACCGCGGTCGAGCTGGTGAAGACGTAGTGCTGCAGGCGCCCCCGGAACAGCTCGATGAGCGGCAGCAGGTCGTCCACGACGTAGGAGGTGTTGTCGTAGACCACGTCGAAGGCGTCCCGGTGCGGCTGCAGCACCTCCTGCAGGACTCCCGGCACCCGCCGGTCGCCGTGCAGGCGGCGCACCCCGGAGGGCAGCGGCACCTCATGGCTGTTCACGACGGTCACGTCGTGGCCGCGCCGGGCCAGCTCGCGCACCAGGTGCAGACCGATGTAGCGGTTGCCGCCAAGGACCAGGACGCGCACGGACGACTCCTTCACCAGACCCGCGCGACCGGTGCCGCGCGCGTCACTCTGGGATGCACTTGACGCGCATGTCAACCCGGCCTGCCGGTGGAGCCCGCCGGGGGACGCGGCAGACTGGGCAGGTGAGCACCAGCACCTGGCCGGGTCCGCGATGAGCCTCGACCGCGTTCTCGTCATCATTCCGACCTACAACGAGGCCGAGAACATCGAGCCGATCCTGGACCGCCTGCACGCGGCCGTGCCGGGCGCGTCGGTGCTGGTCGTCGACGACGGCAGCCCGGACGGCACCGGCCAGCTCGCCGACGCCCGCGCCGCGGCCGACGCGCGCGTGCAGGTGATGCACCGGACGGAGAAGAACGGGCTGGGTGCGGCCTACGTGGCCGGTTTCGGCTGGGCTCGGGAGCACGGCTTTGACGTGGTGGTCGAGATGGACGCCGACGGCTCGCACGCCCCGGAGCAGCTGACCCGGCTGCTGGCCGCGCTGGAGGGCGCCGACGTCGTCCTGGGCAGCCGCTGGGTCGACGGCGGCAAGGTCGTCAACTGGCCGAAGTCGCGGGAGCTGCTGTCCCGCGGCGGCAACGCCTACACCCGGATCGCGCTCGGCCTGCCCATCCGGGACGCGACGGGCGGCTTCCGGGCCTACCGCCGGGAGGTCCTCGACGCGCTGCCGCTGGACGACGTGCACTCGCAGGGCTACTGCTTCCAGGTCGACCTCGCCTGGCAGTCCTGGCGGGCCGGCTATCGCGTCGCCGAGGTCCCGATCACCTTTGTCGAGCGCGAGCGCGGCGAGTCCAAGATGAGCCGGCAGATCGTGCTCGAGGCACTCTGGCGGGTGACCTGGTGGGGGCTGCGCAGCGGCCGCTCCCGCGGTCGCCGCCAGCCCGCGCCGGTGCGGCGGCCCTAGATGCCCGCGGTGCTGGTCGGCGTGCTCCTCGTCGTTCCGCTCCTGGAGCTGTACGTCCTGATCCAGGTCGGCCAGGTCATCGGCGCGCCGATCACGATCGCCCTGCTGGTGCTCATGTCGCTGGCCGGCGCGGCGCTGCTGCGGCGCGAGGGCGCCCGGACGTGGCGGTCCTTCCGCCAGGCCAGCGGCGCCGGCCGGGTTCCCGCCAAGGAGGTGGCCGACGGCGCGCTGGTGCTGTTCGGCGGGGCGCTGCTGCTGACGCCGGGCTTTCTCACCGACGTGCTCGGCCTGCTGTGCATCCTGCCGCCGACCCGGGCGGTGCTGCGTCGCTCGCTGACCGGCCTGGTGGCGCGCCGCCTGCTCGGACCGGCGGCGTTCCTGGCACCGGGAAGGCGGCGGTCGCGCGGGAGCGCGCGGATCGTCGACGGCGAGGTGCTGGACCCGCGCGACGAGCCCTGACACGACGCGAGCCGCGGCCCTGGCAGGGGACGCGGCTCGGGTGCGGTGCAGTGCGGGTCAGGCGGACTTCTTGCCGGCCTTCAGGGCTGCCTTGATCTTGCCCTGGTTGTCGTGCAGCACGGCCAGCCGCTCGGCGAGGACCTCCTCGAGCTCGGCCACGCTGCGCCGCTCCAGGAGCATGTCCCAGTGGGTGCGGGCCGGCTTGGTCTTCTTGGCCTCGGGCTGCTCGGCGTCGCGCAGCAGGGCCGTCGCGCCGCAGACCCGGCACTCCCAGGTCGGGGGAACGTCGGCCTCAGCCGCGAACGGCACCTGGACGCTGTGGCCGCGCGGGCAGTCGTACGCGGCGGTGGTGCGGGGTGCGAACTCGGTGTGCCGGTCGCTCTCGTAGCTCACCGCTCCGAGGCGGGTCCCTCGCAGGACTCGATCGCTCATGGGGGCCTCCGGGACAGGGTGTCACCCCTTGCAGGGTGCGTCGCTGTGCACAACGACCGGTCGGGGGAGAGGATTCCCGGCCAGCGCCGACTCGAACACCCGCGCACCGGTTCCCCGCGCTCCGTACCGCCCGGATGGTGACCGATGCCACAGCGTCCAGCACGCGGGGGAGCAGTGATCGCTGGGCCGGAGGGCTCAACGCGCGGCCGCTGGCTGCCGAGAGGCAATACACCACTTGCCACAGCAGTCCAGGAGGCGCGCCGTGATACACCGACGTCCGTCGGTTCCCGCTGCGGTGTCCAGCCGCCTGCGCGCGGCCGGCGTGCTGCTCGTCTGCCTTGCCACGGCACTGCCGCTGCTCGTCGCCGCCGGGGACGACCCCGGCCCCGAGCTGCTCGGCGCCGACGCCACCTCCGTCTCGGTGGTCGTCGCTGCCCGCGCCCAGGTGGGCGACGACTACCTCTGGGGCGGCAACGGCCCGGACGCCTGGGACTGCTCCGGGCTCACCTCGGTGATCTGGCGCACCGTCGGGCGGGTGAAGGACATCCCGCGCACCTCCGCGCAGCAGCTGCAGTGGGCGGTGCCCCTGCCCGCCGAGCAGCTGCTCCCGGGCGACCTGGTGTTCTTCGGCGCACCGGTGAGCCACGTCGGCATCTACAGCTCCGGGGGCCGGATCATCGACGCCTCCAGCTCGCGGACCGGCGTCGTCGAGCGCCCGATGTGGAAGGCCGGAGTGGTCCGGTACGGCCGGGTGCCCCGCCCCGGCATGGCGCCGGTGCGGCCCTGGACGCCGCCGCCCGCGCCGTCGCCCAGCGCCGCTCCCGCGCCCGCTTCCTCGCGCG
>JAOPWI010000297.1 GCA_025965755.1 Frankiales bacterium
CGCGGCTGCCGCCGCGCTGCTGGCCGGCGACCCGGCGCCCGTGTACGAGCTGGCCGGCCCCGCCGTCACCCTGCCCGAGCTGGCCGAGGCGCTGGGCGAGGCCGCCGGCCAGCCGCTGGCCTACCGCGACGTGCCCCTGGAGGCCTTCCGGGCGGGGCTGCTCGCCGCCGGCCTGGACGAGGGTGCTGCCGCCTTCGTCACCGCGCTGGAGGCCGGCACCGCCGCCGGCCAGCTCGACGGCAGCACCGCTGACCTCGAGCGCCTGCTCGGCCGCCCCGCCACCGACCTGCGGCTGGCTCTGCGCGGGCTGCTGTGAGCACGACCGCCCGGGCGGACGCGCTGCTCCCGGGCGACCAGAGCGCGATGGCGGCGCGAGCCGGCCGTGCCCTCCGACGCCGGGCTGGCTCGACCGGCAGGAGATGGCCGCCTGGTTGCCGCTGGTCAACCTGCTCCCGCAGACGCTGGACAGGCCCCTGCGCGAGTCCCCGCGGACACGTGTAGTCTCGTGACCGCTTCGCCGCCCCCTTAGCTCAGTCGGCAGAGCGTCTCCATGGTAAGGAGAAGGTCTACGGTTCGATTCCGTAAGGGGGCTCTTTCTCCGTGCACAACCCCTGGCGGTGTAGCTCAGCTGGCAGAGCAAGCGACTCATAATCGCTGTGTCACCGGTTCAAGTCCGGTCATCGCTACAGCCTGACCGGCGCGCCGCTCGCGTCCGGTAGCCTCGACGTGCTAGCCCGCCGATCTCAAAGGAAGTCCTTCCATGGCCGCCACTGACGTCCGCCCGAAGATCACCATGGCGTGCCAGGAGTGCAAGCACCGCAACTACATCACCAAGAAGAACCGTCGCAACGACCCGGACCGGATGGACCTGCGCAAGTTCTGCCCGAACTGCCGCACCCACACGGGCCACCGCGAGACCCGCTAGCCCTCCTGCACGTCAGCGTCGAGGCCGGCTCCCCCTGGGGGAGCCGGCCTCCGCCGTGTCTGCGCTAGGTTCCGGATCGCCGGCGGGCAGGCCGCCGTCGCAGCTCGGGAGGCCCAGCGGTGCCGCTGAACCAGGACTTTGTCGGCCGGGAGTATCCGGCCTCGGCGACCTACGAGGTGGGTCGCGAGCACATCCGCCAGTTCGCGGACGCCATCGGTGACCAGAACCCGCTCTACCGCGACCGGGAGGCCGCCCGGGCCGCCGGCCACCGCGACGTGGTCGCGCCGCCGACCTTCCTCACGACGCTGAGCTACCGCTTCGGGCTCGACTCGCCGATCGTCGACCCGGCGCTGGACCTCAACTACGCGATGGTCGTGCACGGCGAGCAGTCCTTCGAGCACCACCGCCCGGTCTACGCCGGTGACGTGCTGACCAGCGTCTCGAAGGTCGCGAGCATCCGTGACGCCGGCCGCAACGAGCTGATGACCATGGTCACCGAGGTGACCGACGCCGACGGCCAGCCGGTCTCGACCATCACCAGCACCCTCGTCAGCCGCGGCACCGCCGCCCCCAAGGAGGCCTGAACCGTGCCCGCCTACTCCGACGTCGAGGTCGGCACCCAGATCCCGGCTCAGCAGTTCACCGTTCAGCGGCACAACCTGGTCATGTACTGCGGCGCCAGCGGGGACTTCAACGTCATCCACTGGAACGAGCGCATCGCGACCGCCGTCGGCCTGCCCAACGTCATCGCGCACGGCATGTTCACGATGGCCGAGGCCGGCCGGGTCGTCACCGACTGGGTCGGCGACCCGGGCGCGGTCCTGTCGTACGGCGTGCGCTTCTCCAAGCCGGTCCCGGTGCCGGACGACGATCAGGGCACCGTGCTGACCGTCAGCGGCGTCGTCGAGGACAAGCTCGACGGCAACCGCGTCCGGATCGGCCTGACGGCCACCATCGGCGAGGACACCAAGGTGCTCATGGCCGCCCGGGCGGTGGTCCGCCTGCCGTGACGGTGCCGCCCGACGTGCTGGCGCTCGTCGCGCAGCGCACCGCCGCCCGCCAGGCCAGGGACTTCGCCGCCAGCGACCGGCTGCGCGACGAGGTCCTGGCCCTGGGCTGGGTGGTCCGCGACACGCCCGACGGCCCGGTGCTCAGCGAGCGCCCGCCGTACGACGTGCTGCCGACCGTCCGGGACCTGCCGGACCGCAGCGCCGCGCCGGACGCCCGGCGGGCCACCGTCGCGCTGCTGGTCGACGGCTGGGCCGACGACGTGCGCACCTGCGTCCAGGCGCTGGTCGCGCACGCCCCCGACGACGTGGTCGTTCTGCTGCTGGACAACGCCAGCGACGCCGGGGGAGCGGTGCACGAGCTCGCGCAGGCCCACCCCGGCCGGGTCGAGGAGCTGCACGTCGAGCAGGCGGCGGGCTGGAGCGAGGCGCGGCAGGCGCTGGTGCGGGCCGACGTCGCCACCGTGCACGTGCTGATGGACGTCAGCACCGTGCTCGAGGGCGATGCGCTGACGCCGCTGCTGGCCGCGTTCGACGACCCCTCGGTCGCCGGAGCCGGCTGGCGCGGCGTCGCGGTCCAGGACGGCTGGACCGCCTTCCAGGACGCCCCGGCCGGCGAGGTGGAGGCGCTGCTGGGTTACCTGCTGGCCGTGCGCCGCAGCGCCGCCCTGCAGGTGCCCCTGCCGGCCGGTGCGCGCTTCTACCGCAACGCCGACGTGGAGTGGTCGTTCCTGCTGCGCGAGGCCGGCGGCCGGCTGCTCGCGCTGGACCTGCCGGTGCGCCAGGACCGGCACCGCGGCTACCACGACAGCGACCCGGCCTACCGCGACAAGCAGAGCCGGAAGACCTACGCCCGCTTCCTGCAGCGCTTCCGCGGCCGCGAGGACCTGCGGCTGCGCTAACGCGCCTCGCCGAGCAGGTCGGCCATGCGCGACACGCCCTTGACCAGGTCGTCGTCGCCCAGCGCGTAGGACAGCCGGAAGTAGCCCGGGGTCCCGAAGGCCTCGCCCGGCACCACCGCGACGCCCACCTCGTCGAGCAGCAGCTCGGCCAGCTCGGCGCTGGTCTGCGGCGTGCGCCCGCGGAGCTGCTTGCCGAGCAGGCCCTTGACGGAGGGGTAGGCGTAGAAGGCGCCCTGCGGCTCGGGGCAGGTGACGCCGGGAATCGCCGACAGCATCGACACCATGGTCTGGCGGCGCCGGTCGAAGGCCTCCCGCATCCGGGCCACCGCGGTCAGGTCACCGCTCACCGCGGTCAGCGCGGCGACCTGCGCCACGTTGCTGACGTTGGACGTCGCGTGCGACTGCAGGTTGGCGGCCGCCTTGACGACGTCCTGCGGCCCGATGAGCCAGCCCACCCGCCAGCCGGTCATGGCGTAGGTCTTGGCCACCCCGTTGACGACGACGCAGGTGTCGGCCAGCCCGGGAACCGCGACCGGCATCGAGACGTGCTCCGCGCCGCCGTAGACCAGGTGCTCGTAGATCTCGTCGGCGACGACCCAGGTGCCGCTGTCCAGCGCCCAGCGGCCGACCGCCTCGACCAGCTCGCGCGGGGCGACCGCGCCGGTGGGGTTGGACGGCGAGCACCACAGCAGGGCCTTGGTCCGGGGAGTGCGCGCCGCCTCCAGCTGCTCGACGGTGACCTGGTAGCCGGTCGACTCGTCGGTGTGCACCTCCACCGGCACGCCGCCGGCCAGCCGGATCGCCTCGGGATAGGTCGTCCAGTACGGCGCGGGCAGCAGCACCTCGTCGCCCGGGTCCAGCAGCGTCGCGAACGCCTCGTACACCGCCTGCTTGCCGCCGTTGGTGACCAGGACCTGGGAGGCCGGGACCTGCAGACCGCTGTCGCGCAGCGTCTTGGCGGCGATCGCCTCGCGCAGCTCGGGCAGGCCGGCGGCGGGGGTGTAGCGGTGGTACTTCGGCATGCTGCAGGCGGCGACCGCCGCGGCGACGATCTCGTCGGGGGTCGCGAAGTCCGGCTCGCCGGCGCCGAAGCCGACGACGTCCTCGCCGGCCGCCTTCTTGGCCTTGGCCTTGGCGTCGACGGCAAGGGTGGCGGACTCGGCGATCCCGCCGATACGGGCAGAGACACGGGGACGCGCGGCAGCGCTGCTCAGGGCCATGCCACCATCGTCCCAGTCCGCGCCGCCGGCCCTTCCAGCCCCCCGGCCTGCCCCCGCCCGCACGGCGGTGTTTCGTCCTGCCGGGCGCGAAGCCGTACACTCTCCCGTCTGGGGGCCGTCCGCCTCTGCTCCGGCGCGCCCGCGCACCGGTGTGGAAGCACCGGCCAGGCCTCCGGAGGGGTGTAGCTCAGTTGGCCAGAGCGCCGGTCTCCAAAACCGGATGTCGCAGGTTCGACTCCTGTCACCCCTGCTCGACCGCCGCCCCGCGCGGCTCCACCGCAGCACCGATTGCAGCACCGAGCCCCGGGACGTGCCGGGCGACGAGACGAGGCAGGCAGTGAACGACAGCAGGGGGACCGCGGCCGGTCTCGGCGGTCTCGGTGACGACGGCCGTGACGTGGAGCCCGACGACGACACCGGTGCCGCTGCCGCGGCCGTCCCGGCCGGCGCCTACTCCGCGCGGGCCGGCGGCGTCGGTCGCGTCCGCAGCATCGGCGTCTTCTACCGCCAGGTCGTCGCGGAGCTGCGCAAGGTCATCTGGCCGACCCGCAAGGAGCTGGTGACCTACACCAGCGTCGTCGTCGTCTTCGTGATCATCATGGCCCTGTTCGTCGCCGCCTTCGACTTCGCCTTCGGGCAGGCCGTGCTCGCCGTCTTCGGCGAGTAGCCCCGCACCCTCTCCCGTACGACCTCCCCCACCTCGAAGGACGTGTCCGTGTCCGAGTACAGCCTTCCCGCCGACGACGACGGCCTGCCCGGGCCGCAGTCCGAGCAGGGCGAGGCGACCGAGCACACCCCGGCCGGTCTCGCGCCCGCCACGGGCGCCGGCACCGAGGCCGCCGACCTCAACGAGCTCGGTCTGGGTGGTGTCGAGGACGCCCCCAGCGGCTACCTCGAGGACGCCGCGCCCGAGGGCGTCGGCACCGCTGCCTCCGACGCCGAGCACGACGCGAACGCCGACGCGATGGGCCTGCCGGCCGCGGCGGCCGACCAGGTCTCCGACGCCGACCTCGACCCCGCCGAGGAGATGAAGCGCACCCTGTCCGGCCTGCCGGGCGACTGGTACGTCGTGCACTCCTACGCCGGCTACGAGAACAAGGTGAAGACCAACCTCGAGAGCCGGATCCAGTCCCTGAACATGGAGGACTACATCTTCGCGATCGAGGTGCCCACCGAGGAGGTCACCGAGGTCAAGGGCGGCAAGCGCCAGCAGGTCGTCCGCAAGAAGCTCCCCGGCTACCTGTTCGTGCGCATGGACCTCACCGACGAGTCGTGGTCGGCCGTCCGCAACACCCCGGGCGTGACCGGCTTCGTCGGCCAGACCTCCCGGCCCACCCCCCTGACGATCGACGAGGTCGTCCGCCAGCTGGCCCCGCCGAAGCAGAAGGTCGTCGTGGCGCAGAAGGCCGTCGACTTCGAGGTCGGCGAGTCGATCACCGTCACCGACGGCCCGTTCGCCACCCTCCCCGCGACGATCAACGAGATCAACCTCGACAGCCAGAAGCTCAAGGTCCTGGTGTCGATCTTCGGCCGCGAGACGCCGGTCGAGCTGTCCTTCAACCAGGTCGCCAAGATCTGACCCGGCGTCACGCGCCTCTCCACTCCTACCGAGGAAACCTGACATGCCCCCCAAGAAGAAGCTCGCCGGCGTCATCAAGCTCCAGATCAAGGCCGGCGCCGCCACCCCCGCGCCGCCCGTGGGCCCCGCGCTGGGTCAGCACGGCGTCAACATCATGGAGTTCTGCAAGCAGTACAACGCTGCGACCGAGTCGCAGCGCGGTGACATCGTTCCCGTCGAGATCTCCGTCTTCGAGGACCGCTCGTTCACCTTCATCACCAAGACCCCGCCGGCCGCGCGCATGATTCTCAAGGCCGCGGGCGTCGACAAGGGCTCGGCCACGCCGCACACCGCCAAGGTCGCGACGATCAGCCAGGCTCAGGTCCGGGAGATCGCCCAGACCAAGATGGACGACCTGAACGCCACCAACATCGACGCGGCCGCGAAGATCATCGCCGGCACCGCGCGCTCGATGGGCATCACCGTCACCGACTGACGGTTTCCCCCGTACGACCCAGCACGACCTGTGGGAGGGCGCGGACCGTCCGCGCCCGCCATCACCACGAGCTGACCAGGAGCCAGCCATGAAGCGCAGCAAGGCCTACCGCGCCGCCGCGGACAAGATCGACGCCGACGCCCTGTACTCCCCCCTGCAGGCCGCCCGGCTCGCCAAGGAGACGTCGACGACCAAGTACGACGCGACCGTCGAGGTCGCCATGCGCCTGGGCGTGGACCCCCGCAAGGCCGACCAGATGGTCCGCGGCACCGTCAACCTGCCGCACGGCACCGGCAAGACCGCCCGCGTCATCGTCTTCGCGGCCGGCGAGAAGGCCGCCGAGGCCCTCGCCGCCGGCGCCGACGTGGTCGGCAGCGACGACCTCATCGAGCGCATCCAGGGCGGGTTCCTCGACTTC
>JAOPWI010000302.1 GCA_025965755.1 Frankiales bacterium
TGCGCGGGGTGCGGGCGAGCTGACGGCCGCCGGCGAGCCTGTGCCGGCTGCACGACGTGCCGGGTGCGCAGCGTCGTGCGCTCGGCGAACACCGCGGCGGGCGCCAAGCCGTACCGCTCCGCGAGCCGGCTGAGGGCCGGGTCGGCCTGGTCGGCCGCGGGGCGCACCGCCGCGGTCTGCGCCGCCGACCAGCCGATGTCGTGCGCGAAGGCCACGGCCAGAGCAGTCGTCGCCTTGCGGCCGGGACTGCCGAGCGCCGCGGCTGCGGCCTGGTCGTACACGGCCATCCACCGCTCGGAGCGGGAGGAGAAGGGCAGTCGCACGAGGTCACCGGGTCCGGGTGTGGCGTGTCGAGCAGGTCCCGCGACGGTACGGCGTCCCGTGCAGAAACGTCCCCGGAACGGACCAGGTCACCCGTCGGTGTGACGCGCTGTCACCGACCTGTACGGCCGTGTTACGCATGGTCGAGGGCCGGCAGGGCGACCGGAGCGACGACCAGCGTGTTGCGGCCCCGGGCCTTCGCCTCGTAGACGGCGTCGTCGGCGCGGGCCAGCGTCACCGACGGCGGGTCGCCGGCCTGGTGCGTGGCGATCCCCACCGAGAACGTCACCGGGCCGGTCCAGCGCGCGCGCAACCGGTCGACGACCACCCGGGCGGCATGCGTCATGTCGACGGAGGCAGCCGACGGCAGGACCAGGGCGAACTCCTCCCCGCCGTAACGAGCCGCGCAGTCGCCGTCCCGGACGGAGGCCCGCAGCGCGGCCCCGAACGCGCCCAGCACCTCGTCACCCGCGGCGTGGCCCTGCGAGTCGTTCAGCCGCTTGAAATGGTCGAGGTCGATGAAGATGACGGCACCGCCGGGGCGCAGGCGGTCCATGGCGTCGAGGAACACCCGCCGGTTGGCCAAGCCCGTCAGCGGGTCGGTCGTGGCCTGAACCCGCAACCGGCCGACCGACCGGAGCCGCTGGAGCACGGCGCCGGCCTGGGTCGACAGGACGCCGACGACCTGCTCGCCGAACGGGTCGACGGCGGCCTTGCGGGTCTGCCATCCGATGACGAGGCAGCCGAGGTAGCCGTTGTCGCCGGGGACCGGGACGAACAGCACGGACGCCAGCGCGAGCCGGGCAGCGGAGGCCTGGTCCACCAGCGGCGAGTCCCGCGCGTCCGGGACGAACAGCGCGCGCCCCTCGGACACGGCGAGCCCGATGCCGGAGACCTCGTTGGTGTCGATGACCAGCTCGCCCAGCGGGCCGTCGAATCCTCGCTGGGCGCGGTTGGTGTAGTAGTGGGTCGAGCCCGAGGGCGCGGTCAGCATCACCAGAGCCGCGTCGGGGTCCAGCAGGGTGCTCGCCAGCTCGGCCAGGATGTCGGCGGCCGCGTCCTCCGTACGCGCCTCGTGCAGGGCCGTGACCCCGTCCAGCAGCGCGTGGGCGGCGCGGCTGGCCTCGTCGCTGCGCTGCACGACGCGGGCGAGCACCTCGCCGACGACGACGGACAGCAGCGCCGCGCCGAGGAGGTCGACCAGGTGGTCCGTCTTCTCGGCGCCGGCGAGGGCGAGCAGCGGGCTGGCGAGCGTCACGGGCGCCAGCACCAGCGGGTAACGCGGTCGCTGGGTCAGACCGGCGTAGAGGGCCGCCAGGCCGTAGAAGGGCAGGTAGTGCGAGAGCTGGCCGGCGTAGGCCCCGACCAGCCCGCCGATGCACAGGTAGGCCCACAGGAGCGGCAGGACGGTCGCCCTCTGCGGCAGCCGTCGCCAGGGCAGCAGGACCAGCACGACAGCCGTGACCGCGCAGACGGCCGAGGTCACCAGCATGCGGCTCCGGTCGACCGGCGGGGGCAGGAAGCCGATCGTGAGCAGGACCGTCAGCGAGGCCAGCAGGAACAGCCCGGCGGCCAGCCGGGCAGCACGGACGCGCGAGCTCGCCGCGCCTGCGCCCGCCGGCGCGGTGCGCCAGCGACGGTCGTCATCCGTCACGCCAGGTACATCGGCGGCCGGCGTCCGAACTGAACGATGGGTACGGTCCTTGCGTGCAGACTCCTGCGTGGGCCCGCGACGCCGGGTTGATCGGGCTCGCGCTGGCGACGGTGGCCCTGGCCGGATACGTCGCCGTGCGCGACCCGGCGACGGACGAGCTGACCGGAATGACTCCGACGTTCGCGCTGTCGCCGTCCGCTTTCTCCTCGCCGTCGCCGTCGCCGCCTGCGGCGCCCCGGGTGCCTGCGCTGCTCCTGCGGGCGCAGAGTGTCCCGGTGGGTCACGTCGTGCAGGCCGCGCCCGGGCTCGGCTGGCAGCTGGCCGGCGCGATGGCGCCGCCCGTGCCGGCCGCCCAGCTGGCCGGCAAGCAGGTCATCGTCGTGGTCGCGGGGGAGGGCTCGGCGGCCGAGGACGAGCGCCTGTCCGCAGCGGAGGCCGCCACGCGGACCATCCGGGAGGTGCGCGCGCTGGCCCCTCAGGCGCGGATCGTCCTCGTCGCGCCGCTCGGTGTGCACAGCCGGCCGCTGGACGAGGTGCGCGACCTGCTGCGGGCAGCGGCCTTGCAGGTGTCGGCGGACTTCATCGACCCGGTCGGCTCCCGCTGGCTGCAGGAGCGGCCGCAGCTGGTGCGCAACAGCGCGTTGACGTCCGAGGCGGCGCCGGTCCTGAGCGAGCTCGTCGTCAGAGCGCTGCAGCGGGCGCAGGGCGTGCGGGCCTCGAGCGCCCCGGCGGCGAGCGGTCGCACGCCCCCCGCGCCGTAGAGCCACGCGCACCCGTCCGTAGGCTCGCCGGGTGAGCACCGACGGACCGTTCGACCGCAACCTGTCCCAGCCCACGCCGCCGGAGGGCTCCCTCGCCGACGAGCAGCAGCAGGCGCCAGGCCTGCACGCGGCGCTCGAGCACCTGGCCTTTCTCGTCGGCACCTGGCGCGGGGTCGGCGTCGTCGGCTACCCGACGATCGAGGGCGGGCGCTACGAGCAGGAGATCGTCTTCGCGCACGACGGCCGGCCGTTCCTGTCCTACGCCTCGCGCTCGTGGCTGCTCGACGACGACGGGACGCGGCTGCGGCCGAGCGCGTCAGAGGTCGGGTGGTGGCGGCCGGGCGCCACGGCG
>JAOPWI010000316.1 GCA_025965755.1 Frankiales bacterium
CGCCAGGCGGCCAGAGCTCCCGCGGCCCTCCTCGGGCACGTGCTGGTCGCGCGGAGGCGGCGCGCTCGCCCCGGTGGGCGCGGCACCGGCGCGCGGCCGGACGGCGAGGGGGGTGGAGCGCACGTGAGCGACCGCCTATCGACTACGGAGTGTGCGCGCAGTGTGACGGGTAGTTGCCGGTTGCGACATGACCCGGGAGTAGTCCGGAAGGGCCACTTTCGGCCGGTCGGACCCGGGAAAGACGGACAGGTCAGGGCAGACCGATCAGCCGGGCGCCGTTGTCGTGCAGCACCCCGCGCAGCCAGTCGCTTCCCAGGTCGAGGCGCACGAGCGCCTCGAGCTGGTGGGCGTACGCGTAGGGGATGTTCGGGAAGTCGGTCCCCAGGACGACCCGGTCGGCCAGCTCGAGCAGGGCCGGCCGCAGGTCCGGCGGCCAGGGCATCCGCTCCTCGGTGAAGTCGGTGAAGGCCATCGTGGTGTCCAGGTGCACGCGGTCGTAGCGGCGGGCCAGGTCCAGGAAGGCGGCGTACTCCGGCATGCCCATGTGGGCGATGACCGCGGTCAGCGACGGGTGGCGGGCCAGCACCTCGGCGAACAGCTCCGGGCCGGTGAACCGCCCCGGCTGCGGACCGCTGCCGCAGTGCACGACCACCGGAACGGCCGCGTCGGCGAGCGCGCCCCAGACGCCGTCGAGCAGCGGGTCGCGGGGGTCGTACGCCCCGACCTGCACGTGCGCCTTGAACAGCCGGGCGCCGCCGGACAGCGCCTGCTCCACGTAGGCCACCGCTCCGGGCTCCGGATAGAACGTCGCCGTCCGCAGCACGTCGTCGTGCGCGTCCGCGAAGTCGGCCGCCCAGGCGTTGAGCCAGGGAGCCATGTCCGGCTTGTGCGGGTAGATCAGCGAGGGAAAGGCGCGCACGCCGTAGGACCGCAGCCGCTCCAGCCGGTCCTGCTCGCCCTCGCGGTAGGTGATCGGCCAGGCGCTGCCGATCATCGGGCCGGCCGCGTCGAAGTAGGCCCACACCTTGGCCATCACGTTGGCCGGCATGAAGTGCACGTGCAGGTCGACCAGGCCCGGCAGGTCGAGCCCGCGCCAGAGGGCGCGGACCTGCTCGGCCTCAGCCGCGGCGGCCGGCACGCTCGCGCATCCCCTTGGCGTTGCGTCCCATGGCGTTGCGCATCTCCTTGGCGGCGTCCCGCTCGGCCAGCACCTGCCGCTTGTCGTGGGACTTGCGGCCCTTGCCCAGGCCGATCTCGACCTTGGCCCGGCCGTCCTTCCAGTAGAGCGACAGCGGGATCAGCGTCTTGCCGCTCTCCTTGAGCGTGCCGACCAGCTTGTCGATCTCCTTGCGGTGCATCAGCAGCTTGCGCGTGCGCCGCGGCGTGTGGTTGGTCCAGGTGCCCATCGTGTACTCGGGGATGTGGACGTTGTGCAGCCACACCTCGCCACCGGAGACCAGCGCGAAGGCGTCGACGAGGGACGCCCGGCCCTGGCGCAGCGACTTGACCTCGGTGCCGACCAGGACGATGCCGGCCTCGTAGGTCTCCTCGATCGTGTAGTCGTGGCGGGCCTTCTTGTTCTGCGCGACCACCCGCTGGCCGGGGTCGGTCTTCTTCGCGCCGCCGCTGCGGTTGCTCACCCGTGGCCTCCCGTGCCGTTGGCGAGCAGCCCGGTGAGCACCTCGACGCCGCGCCGAACGGCGACGTCGGGCGGCGACCCGGCGGCCACCTCGATGTCCGGCGCCAGGCCCACGCCCTCGAGCGAGCGGCCGGACGGGGTCGTGTAGCGGGCGACGGTGAGCTCCAGGGCGGAGCCGTCCGGCAGGTCGCGCGGCTCCTGCACGCTGCCCTTGCCGAAGGTCCGGCTCCCGACCAGCACGGCGCGGCCGCGGTCCTGCAGGGCCGCGGCGACCACCTCGGCGGCGCTGGCGGTGCCCCCGTCGACGAGCACCACGACGGGCGTACGGGTGTCGCCGCTGCCGACCGCGTCGAGCCGCTGCACCTGGCCACCGCGCCGGCTGTAGCTCACGACCGGTCCCCCGTCGAGAAAGGCGGACGCCGTCTCGACGGCCTCGTCCAGGCGGCCGCCGCCGTTGCCACGCAGGTCGAGCAGCACGCAACGGGAGCGGCTGGCGCGCACCCGGCCGAGCGCGCTGCGGACCTGCTTGCCGGCGCCCTGGCGGAACGCGGGCACGACCACGCGGGCCACATCGGGGCTGCCGCCGGTGCGCTCGACGGTGGTCGTCACGCCGGGCTCGGTGAGGGCCGTGCGCACCAGGCGCACCCCCCGCAGGGTCGCACCGCCCCGCCGCCCCGGCCGGGCGAGCTGGAGGGACACGCGGGTGCCGGCCTGGCCGCGCAGCAGCCCGGCAACCGAGCCGACGGGCATCCCCCGGACCGAGCGGCCATCGACGGCGCGCACCTCGTCGCCCGCGGCGATGCCGGCCAGAGCGGCCGGCGAGGCGGGCGCGACCTGGGCGACCGCGACGACGTCGGCGGGAGTGCGCCGCAGCCACAGCCCCACGCCGGCGGTGCCGGTCGAGGTCGCTCCCGTGCCGGAGTCGGCCCAGGTGCCCCACTGGTCATCCGCCGCGCTGAGCATGCCCTGGATGGCCGCCGCGTCGAGCACGGCGCGGTCCACCGGGGTGAGCCCTGCGGAGGAGATCTGGTCGGCGGCGGCGTCCAGGACGCCGGCCCCCGCCAGCGGCGCGGGCGTGCTGCCGGCTCCCGCGACCACACCGGCGGTAAAGGCGCCACCGAGCGCGACCAGCGCCGCCACGACGCCGGCGACGCGGCGCGTGGTGGTGCGGAGCAGGGGCATCCGACGAGTCTAGAGCGCCGGGTGCGGCCCTACGGCGGGCTGACCCAGCCCAGCGGGTCCGTCGGCTCGCCGTCGAGCCGGATCTCGAAGTGCAGGTGCGGGCCGGTGGAGTTGCCCTCGCTGCCGACCCGGCCGACCTGCTGGCCGCGCGCGACGTGCTGACCCGCGCTCACCAGCAGAGCCGACTGGTGCGCGTAGGCCGACGTGACGTCCCGGCCGCCGACGACGCCGTGGCTGACCAGCACGAGGGTGCCGTAGCCGCTCGCCGGCCCGGCGTAGGTGACCGTGCCGTCGTCGGCCGACAGCACCGGGGCGCCGTGCCCGACGCCGATGTCGATGCCGGCGTGGAAGCGGACGTCGCCGAAGATCGGGTGCCGGCGGGAGCCGTAGCGGCTGGTCAGCGGGCCGTTGGCCG
>JAOPWI010000367.1 GCA_025965755.1 Frankiales bacterium
GTGCCGGTCGGCCAGCCGGCGCAGGTTTCGGCGGCTGACGCGGCGGGCCGGGCGGCCAGGGCGCGCGCGGCGGGTCAGCAGTGCGGTCATGGGCCGACCTTCGCGTCGCCGGGAACGAGCACGTCATCGCCGCCGGCGGCCTTCACGTCGTAGAGCGCCACGTCGGCCAGCGCGATCAGCGCGGCGTTGTCGGCCGGGTCCGGCAGCCAGCCCACGCCCATGCTGAAGGTGACGCGCAGGCCCTCGCTGGTGAGCCCGGGCGCCTTGCGGGCGGCGACGAGCAGCCGCTTCGCGACCTGGACGGCGCGGGCCGCGGTGGTGCGCGGCAGCACGACGGCGAACTCGTCGCCGCCGAGCCGGCAGGCCACGTCGGTCGGCCGGACGTGCCCGGCGAGCAGCTCGGCCACCGCCACGAGCACCGCGTCACCGGCCAGGTGGCCGTGGGTGTCGTTGACCGTCTTGAACTTGTCCAGGTCGATCAGCAGCAGGGCCGGCGGCGAGGTGCGCGGGCCGGCCGCGATCTCGTGTGCGAGCGCCTCCTCGAAGGCCGCCCGGTTGGGCATGCCCGTCAGCGGGTCGCGGGTCGCCTTGCTGGCGAGGATGTCCGTGAGCTCGGTGACGTACGCCGAGACGGCCAGCCGGAGCACCACGTCGACGACGAGGTCGACCACGGCGTGGCGCTGCGGGTCGTCGGCCAGCTCGCGCAGGGACAGCAGGTCCTCGACCAGGCCGGCGACCGCGTGCCCCTGCTGAGCCCGCAGCACGCCCAGCGCCTCGGCATCCTCGCGCACCTCCGACAGGTGCACCGGGTCGGCCAGGGCCGCCTCGACCTTGTTCAGCAGCCGACGGGCGAACAACGGGATCTCGGGCTCGAACCGGCTGAGCCACTGGTCCCACCGAGCAGTCGTCATGACACCCATGGGTCATGGCTCGGACCGTTCGGCCGCCTTCTGAAGGGCCATCCGGGTGATCAGCCGGACCCGCCGGATCACGGTCGCCGGGCCGCTCGGCCGGCGGCACCGTGCGCCGGCGGCACCGTGCGCCGACTTGTCCCTGTCTGGGACGCCTGCCGCGGCCCCGAGGGGGTAGAGCACCCAGCGACCCGCCCCCCGGACCAGGAGACAACGTGGCACAGCTCAGCGACCCAGGCGTGGCCCAGCTGCTCGCGCACAAGAACCATGCCGTGGTCTCGTCGATGAACGAGGACGGCTCGATCCACAGCACCGTCGTCTGGGTCGACCTGATCGACGGGCAGCTCGCGGTCAACAGCGCCGTCGGCCGCAAGTGGCCGACCAACCTCGAGCGTGACCCGCGGATCACGGTGCTGGTCTACGACGAGAGCAACCCCTACGACTACGTCGAGGTCCGCGGCGCGGTGACCTCGCGGCTCGAGGGCGCCGACGACCACATCGATCGGCTGGCCAAGAAGTACCTCGGCGTGGACTCCTACCCGCTGCGCACCGCGAGCGAGCAGCGCGTGACCTTCCTGGTGCAGCCCTCGCTGGTCCGGCACCAGAAGCAGTAGCGCCCGCGCCGTAGCCTTTTCGGGTGGATGACGCCCTGCAGGAGCTGGTCGCCCGGGGTGGCGTTGTCGTCCTGAGCGGTGCCGGACTGTCCACCGAGTCCGGCATTCCGGATTACCGCGGGCCGACCGGCGTCGCCCGCGGCGGGACGCCGATGACGGTCCAGACCTTTCTCGGCGATCCGCTGGCACAGCAGCGTTACTGGGCCCGCAGCCATCTGGGCTGGCGGACCCTGGCCCGGGCCCGGCCGAACGACGGCCACCGTGCGGTCGCGGACCTGCAGGCGCGCGGGCTGCTGAGCGGTGTCATCACCCAGAACGTCGACGGGCTGCACTCGGCGGCCGGCGCCCGCGACGTCGTCGAGCTGCACGGCGCTCTCGACCGGGTGCTGTGCCTGGACTGCGACGACCGCACGTCCCGCGAGGAGCTGGACCGGCGCCTGCGCGTGGCCAACCCCGACTGGCAGGCAGAGGTGACGGCGGTCAAGCCGGACGGCGACGTCGACCTCGACGACGACCTGGTGCGGAGCTTCGTCGTGGCCCCGTGCGCCCGCTGCGGCGGGCGGCTCAAGCCCGACGTCGTGTTCTTCGGCGAGACCGTTCCGGCCGGGCGGGTGGCGCACTGCTTCGCGCTGGTCGACGCCGCGTCCGCGCTGCTGGTGCTGGGCTCCTCGCTCAAGGTGATGTCCGGGTACCGCTTCGTGCTGCGCGCGGCCAGGCTGGGCCTGCCCGTCGCCATCGTCAACCAGGGGATCACGCGCGGCGACGCGGCGGCGGCCGTCCGGGTCGACGCCCCGCTCGGCCGGGTGCTGCCGGCGCTCGTCGCGCGGCTGGAGGAGCGGGAACGCCGCGGCGCCTGAACCGGTGGCAACCGCCGGGCCGCGGGCTGCGTCCCACCCACACCAGCCCTTCCTGGAGGACGCCGTGGCCCACCGCCGCTCCCTGCTCGCCGCCGCCACCGTGCTCGCCGTGCTCGGCGGCACCGCGGCCGTCCAGCTGCTCCCCGGGGCGGCGCCGGTCGCCCGCGCCGAGGGCCTCATCCCGTACGACGGCTGCGAGGAGCTGCTCGGCCACTACCGCCGCGAGCTGCGCGCCACCGCGACGCCGTGGGGGCTGGGCGGCGGCTTCGGCGTCGGTCGCGGCATGGCGCTGGACACCGCGGCGTCGGCCGG
>JAOPWI010000408.1 GCA_025965755.1 Frankiales bacterium
GCCTCGTGCGCCGCCGCGCCCTCCCAGGCCGCGAGCCGGTGCAGCGTACGGGCCGCCTCCAGCCGCTCGGGCAGGTGCACCGAGCGGCGCGGCCAGTCCAGCAGCAGCTGCACGCACTCCAGCGCGGGCGCGCCGAGCGCGACGGCGACCGCCTCGGATTCCAGGTCGAGGTCGGCATGCGCGAGGGCGACCGGGCCGCTGTCGTCCACCCGCACGGTGTGGCGCGCTCCACCGCAGACCAGCCGGTGGGTGCTGCGGCCGGTCCGCTGCTCGGCCCGGCGGCCGTCCGACCACTGGCCGACGTCCAGCAGGCTGACCCGCCGCCCGCGCTCGGACTGCAGCACCGACACGGCCGCCAGCTCGTGCAGCGGCACGTGGTCGTACGGGCTGCGCGCGAGCGTCACCCGGCGCCCGGCGCCGGCGTCCAGGACCTGGCGGGCGTCGGCGGGCAGGTCGATGAGCGGGCCGACCGGGCGCAGGCCGTCGCCGCTGATCGGGACCCAGCCGGCGAGGCTCGCCTCGCGCAGGTGCGCGGCGAACCGGCTGCGGCCGGGGGTGGCGCGCCGGCCCTGCCGCGGTCCGCTCACCCGTCCATCCTGGTGCACGACCACCGGTGTGGCGCGCCGACGCTTCCTCCGGGGGCGGCGCTGCACCGCCGCTAGAGTCCCGCCTCGTGCCTCGTGTCTCAGGTGTCGCGGTGCGGCGCCTGCGGTGGGGGGCCGTGCTCCTGCTGCTGCCCGGCTGCAGCGCGGCGACCGGCGCGACGCCCCCGGCCGGCGTGCCGGCGCAGATCTGGCGCACCGCGGCCGCCCAGGCGATGAGCACGACACGGGCGGCCGCCGTCGTCGACGAGACCTGCCGCCAGGTGCTGCGCGTCTCGACCGGCGGCGCCGCCGTACGGCTGCGGCTGTCCAACGCGCTCACCCCGACGGCGCTGACGCTGACCGCCGTCACGGTCGGGCTGCGCAGCCAGGGCGCTGCCCTGCAGCCCGGCACGCTGCGCCCGGTGACCGTCGGCGGGGCGAGCCGGATCGTCGTGCCGCGCGGATCGGTGGCCCTGTCCGACCCGATCCCGCTGCCGGTGACCGCCGGCGCGGACGTGGCCGTCAGCTTCGCGGTCCAGGGCCGCACCCGGGTCACCGAGCACGCGGCCGGCGCCGCGACCGGCTGGTGCTCGGGCCCGGGCACCGGCGACCTGACCGCCACCACGGACGGCGGCCCGTTCGGGCAGCCCGCCCGGGACGGCCTGGTCCTGGACGACGTCGAGGTCACGGCGGCGCCGGACGCGCCGCTCGGGATCCTCGCCCTCGGGGACTCGCTGACCGACGCCCGGCTCGCGCCGGACACCTACGAGCGCTGGACCGACGTCCTCGTCCAGCGCCTGGGAGGCCGCCGGGCCGTGGCCAACGCGGCGATCGGCGGCAACCGCGTCGTGCTGCCCGGCGGCTACGGGCCGACGGTGTCCGCGCGGCTGCCGCGCGAGCTGGCCGACCGGCCGGGAGTCGGCACCGTCGTGCTGTTCGCCGGCACCAACGACGTGCAGGCCGGGCTCCCGGCGAGCGCGCTCGCCGACCGGCTCGAGGCGCTGTGCCGCACGGCCCGGGACGACGGGCGAGAGGTCGTCCTCGTCACGCTGCCCCCCGCCCACCGGCGCTCGGCGCAGGCTGAGGCGGCGCGCCAGCAGGTCAACGCGCGGATCCGGGCGACGAGCAGCGCGGACGCCGTGCTGGACGCCGACCGGGTGCTGCGCGACCCGGGCCAGCCGGCCAGGCTGCTCCCGGCGTACGACGTCGGGGACGGCCTGCACCTGTCGGCGGCCGGTCAGCGGGCCCTGGGTCTGGCCGCCGCCGAGCTGCTGGCAGGCCCACTGCGCGCCGCGCCAGCGCGTGCGGCGCGTCCGGGATGAGGCCCAGGCGGGTCACCCACCGCAGCGCCGGGTCGCCGGGCGGGCACCCGGGAGCGTCGCGAGGCGGCTGCGGTGGCCAGCTCTCAGGCCGTGGGGCCCGGCCACGGCGTGGGCGGCCAGCCCGCGCACTGCCGCAGGATCTCCTCGGTCGACCAGTCCCGCAGGGCCGCCAGATCGGCCGGCATCGCGAGGGTGAGCAGGTCGCCGCGCCGGCAGAACTCGTCCACCTCGGCGAAGACCCGCTGCACGCCGCGCACGATGTCGGTGGTCCCCGGCACCACCGGCAGCTCGGAGTCGATCACCCTCAGCCCCGCGTCGTACGCCGCCTGGCGCTCGGTCGCGACCGCGTCGAGCATGGCCCCGAAGCGCTCGTTGAGCGAGTCGGCCAGCTCCACCAGACGGGCCGGGGCGGACGTCACCTCGCCCTGCTCGCGCCCGATGATGAGCAACTTGAACTCGCGGAGCAGCTCGTCGTAGTACGCCTGCTGGCGGGCCCACAGCTGCACCGGAAAGTCCCGCAGGACGATGCGCTCGGGCAGGCTCTCGGTCACCGGGCAAGCCTGGCACAGGCGGCGGCGCGTACCGGTCACGACCCGCGCGCGCTGTGCCACACTCGACGAGCCTCAGCGCCTGGCTCCTCACGGACCTCGCGCTCCCGCGCCGCTCCTCCGGCACGCCGATCCGGCTGCCGTTCCACCGCGGCCGAGCGCCGCGATCCCCCCGGGAGACAGCCATGAGCAAGGACAAGGGCGGTCGCGAGACCAAAAAGCCGAAGGCCGACTCGAACAAGAAGGTCAAGGGCCAGACCCCGGCGCCGGTGAACGCCGCGCTGGACGCCATCCGCCCCAAGAAGTAGCCGGTCACCGGGCGCAGGGCGCCCGGCAGGCACCGCGCCGGCTGACCGGAGCAGCGCCCGGTCGGTCGCCACGGCGCCGGGTCGTACGCACGCCGGATCCGACCGCGGCGTGCGTACGAGCTGCTCGCCGGTCCGGTCAGGCGACCAGGCCGGTGCCGCCGTCGACGACGACGACCTGGCCGGTCACGTAGAGCGAGCGGACCAGGCCCATCACCACCTCGGCGACGTCATCCGGGGTGCCCGAGCGGCGCATCGGGGCGATCGCGGTGACGCCGGCGCGGACGGCGTCCCAGTCCTCGGTCCAGGGGGTGTCGATCAGCCCGGGAGCCACGGCGTTGACCCGCACACCCGGGCCGAGCGCCTTGGCCAGCAGCACGGTCGTGTGGTTCAGGGCCGCCTTGCTGGCGGCGTACGGGATGGAGGAGCCGGTCGGCCGGACTCCGGCCAGGCTGGTGACGTTGACGACGCAGCCGGTCGCCTCGCGCAGCGCCGCCTCGGCAGCCGTGATGAGCACGAACGGCGCGATGACGTTGACGTCCAGGATGCGCCGCCAGATCTCGGGCGTCGCCGCGCCGAGGTCCTTGTGATCGATGACCTGCGTCGTGCCGGCGTTGTTGACGAGAACGTCCAGCCGTCCGTGCAGGGCCAGCACCTTGGCGATCAGCTCGCGGGCCTGCGCCTCGTCGCCGACGTCGGCCTGCAGGTAGGTGCCGCCCACCTCCGCGGCGACCGCCTCCCCCTCGGCGGTGGACGAGCGGGAGTTGACCACGACGGTGAAGCCGTCGGCGGCGAGGCGACGGGCCACCTGGGCCCCGATGCCGGACGAGGAGCCGGTGACGAGCGCGATGGAGGTCATGCCCGGACCCTAGACGCCTGCCCCGGGACCCCGGGGACGGCGTGCTCGCCGCCCGATCTCAGGGGCGCGGTCCGCGGAACTCCGCGACCAGCAGGGCGAGGTCGTCACCGAGGTCATGACCGACGGCCTCGTTCAACGCCGTGAGGATCTCATCGAGCACCACGTCGAGCCCGGCGGTCGTGAGCGGCCGGACCAGGGTCGGCACGTCGACGAAGCTGCCGCTGGCGTCGCGCGCCTCGACCACGCCGTCGGTGTAGAGCAGCAGCCGGTCGCCGGGGACCAGCTGCACCGTCGTGACGACCGGCTCCGCTCCCAGCCCCAGCGGCAGCGCCGGCGGAGTGCGCAGCCGCCTGATGTTGCCTCCGGACGCGTGCAGCGCCGACGGGTGGCCGCAGGACGCGATCGAGCAGCGGCCGTCGTCCTGGATCTCGGCGACCAGGGCCGTCACGAAGTCCTCCGGCCCCAGATAGGGCCGCAGCCGCCGGTCCAGCTGGCGGGCCACCTCGGCCAGATCCTCCAGGTCGGCCGCCGCCGCGCGGAACTCCCCCAGCACGATCGTCGCGGTGCGCACCGCGGCCAGCCCCTTGCCGCGCACGTCGCCGATGAGCAGGCGCACCGCGCCGGGCCGGGCCACCACCTCGTACAGGTCACCGCCGACCAGCGCCTCCGCCGCCGCACTGACGTAGCGGGCGGCCAGCGCCACCGGCCCGATCTGCTCCGGCGGCGCGGCCAGGATGGCGTGCTGCGCCGCCTCGGCCACCCGGGTCACGTCGGCGAGCCGGCCGGACTGGTCGCGCAACACCTGGGCCGTCTCGATCGCGAGCGCCGCCCGGCGGGCGATGTCCTCGGCGAACGGGATGTCCTCGACGGTGTAGTGGCGCGAGGGGTCGGCGTAGAACAGGGCGATGACGCCGAACACGCCGCGGCGGCCGGTGAGGGGCAGGACCAGCCCGCTGGACAGGCCCAGCGCCCGCAGCGCCTCCAGGTGGGCCTGGTCGGCCGCGACCGCCTGCAGAAGCTCGTCCGGCAGCTCCCGGTAGAGCTCGCTGCGCGGGCTGCGCGGCACCCCCGGGCCGCCCGGGCGGCGGGGGCGCAGCTCGTCGGCGCGCGGCAGCTCCGGCAGGCCGGCGGCTCCGAAGCCGATGGTGCGCAGCTCCCCGCGCTCCATCACCTGCACGAGGCAGAAGTCGGCCAGCCGGGGCACCAGCAGCCGGGCCACCGCGTCCACGGTCTCCTGGTGGTCCAGGCTCGCGGACAGGGCGACCGAGGCGTCGGCGAGGAACGCCAGCCGCGCGTGCGCCTCGTCCGCCGCGGTCATCGCCAGCGCCCGCTCCATCGCCTGGGCGAGCAGGTCGGCCAGGGCGCGCACGAAGGCGGTCTGGGTCTGCTCGTCGACCTCGCCGCCGCCCGGAAAGCTCATGCTCAGGACCCCGAGCCGGTGGTCGCCGATGGTCAGCGGCGCCACGTGCAGCACGCGCTCGTCCTCGAACAGGCCCTCCAGGACCGGAAAGCGCTCGCCCAGCTGGCCCTTGGTGCGCAGCACCATCGGCTCGCCGCTGCGCACCACGAGCGGGCCGGGAAGGTCGGAGTCCATCGGAATCTCGGCGTACACCTGCAGGCCCGCCGGGCTGCCGCCGCCGCTGCCGACCGACCGCAGGAGGGCGCCGTCCAGGACGTAGACCCGCGCCGACAGCGCGCCCACCGAGTCGGTGGCCCGGGCGACGACCGCCTGCGCCATCTCCTCGACGGTGCGTGCCCCGGTGAGCTCGGCCGTCACGGCCTGCAGAACCTGGAGCCGGTCCCACCCGCGCCGCAGCCCGGCCAGGTCGGCCACCTCGTCCGCGAGCACCTCGACCAGCGTCGGCGTCCGCGGCGGCACCTGCCCGCTGCTCAGCGCGCGCAGCCGGTCGACCAGCGCCTGGACGTACCAGCGCCGGAAGACGCGGTGCACCTGCGGGGTCTCCAGCGTCAGCAGCCGGGCCGCCCGCGCGTAGCGGTCGGCCTCGTCCAGCGCGGCCAGGTAGGCCTCCCCGGCGGCGGCGGCCGAGGCCGGCTGCGACAGCACCAGCTCGGTCTCGACGTCACCGCGCGCGGCCGCCGCCAGGGCCTGCCGCTTGATGTCGGCGCGGGCTGAGGCGAACTCGCGGGTCACCGTCTTGATCAGCCGCGCGAAGGGGGCCGGCGGCTCCACGCCGGTGGCCTCGGCATCCGCCCGGGCCAGGGTCAGCTCGCGCACCACGTTGTCGATGTGCGACTTGGCCGCCAGCAGCAGGTCGGTGGGCACCGAACCCAGCCGCACGGTGAACAGCTCCTCGGCCAGCTCGTCGTCCTGCCACGCGGCCAGCAGCGCGTCGAGGTCCACCTCGGGGGCGGCCTCGCCCGCCGCGGCCGTGTCACCGGCCAGCTCCGCCCAGATGACCTTGCCGCCGGTGGCGCCCGGGATGACGCCCCACGACGCGGACAGCGCAGCGACCAGTTCCAGCCCGCGTCCGGTCATGGCCTCGGTGCTGTGCCGGGGCCGGACGGGCATCTGCTGGCCGGTGTCCCCGACCTCCAGCCGGACCCGCTCGTCGACCCGACCGACCCGGACCGTCACCGGGGCTGCGCCGTGCAGCACGGCGTTGGTGACCAGCTCGGTCACCACCAGCTCGGCGTCCTCGACCGCCACCTGCGGCGCGCCCTGCAGGGAGCGCCGGACGAAGCGGCGCGCGGTCGGCACGGCATCGGCCTGGAGCGCGAGGGACAGCTCCCCCGTCTCGAGCACTGGCACCTCCGGTCGCACGTCGACGCCCGCACCCGACGAGCCTGAAGCCCACGATGGCACACAGGTCCTGAACTGCCCGCCGGCCCTCAGTCGGGCGCCACCCGGACGGCCAGCAGCGCGATGTCGTCGTCGCCGCGGTCACCGAGCTCAGCGAGCAGCGCGTCGCAGAAGGCCTCGAGGTCGCGACCGGCGTGCCGCTCGGCGGCCTCGACCAGCCGGCCCAGCCCCTGGTCCAGGGTGCCGCCGCGGCGCTCGATGAGGCCGTCGGTGTAGAGCAGCAGCGTGCTGCCGGGCAGCACCTCGCACGCGTGGTCCGAGCGTTCGGTCGACGGGTCGAGGCCGAGCAGCAGGTCCGGCTCGGTGTGCAGCAGCCGGACCGCGCCGTCGGGCTCGACGAGCAGCGGCGGCGGGTGCCCGGCGTTGGACCAGCGCACGGTGCGGCGGCCGGTGGCGCCGTCGCGCTCCAGCTTGCCGAGGACGGCCGTCGCCAGCGACCCGACGTCGAGGTCCTGCATGGCCCGGTCCAGCGCGGCGAGCACCGGAGCGGGCGGCTCGGCCAGCGTGTACGCCACGCCCCGCAGCACGTTGCGCACCTGGCTCATGGCCGCCGCAGCGTCGCGGTCGTGGCCGGCGACGTCCCCGATGACGACGCAGGTGGCCCCGTCGGCCGTCGCGAAGGCGTCGTACCAGTCGCCGCCCACCTGGGCGTCCTGCGCCGCCGGCAGGTAGCGCACGGCGATCTGCAGCGACTCGGGCTGGGGCGGCTCGGTGAGCAGGCTGCGCTGCAGCGTCTCGGACATCCGTCGTGCGGAGGCCGCCGACCGGCGCTCGGCCTGACGGCTCTGGATGCGCTCCAGCGCCTGCGCGCACTGCGCGGCGAGGGCGTCGAGCACCTCCAGCTCGTCCGGCCCGAGCTCCCGCGGCTCGGCCCAGCCGACGCTCAACGAGCCCAGCCGCTGCGGGCCGACCTGCAGCGGCAGGCAGGCCCACGACTGGCAGCCGGTCAGGGTCAGCACGCCCTGCATGTCCTCGTGCCAGCCCAGCGCCTCGTCACCGTCGCGGAGCACCACGCGATGCCCCGTCGTCGCGACCACGGAGGCCGGCAGCACGCCGTCGAGCGGCAGCTCGGCGTACTCCATCTGCGCGCCCTCGCCGAGCGACGCCGTGATCGTGAGGCGCAGAACCTCGCCGGCGCGCACGGCGACCGCGCCGCCGTCCGCCCCGAGCGCCCGCAGCCCCCGGTCGACGACGATCGTGGTGAGGTCGTCGACGGTCTGGGCGCCGCTCAGCTGCAGGGCGACCTCCGCCAGGCTGGCCAGCCGCAGGCTGGCGACCTGCTTGTCCTCCAGCGCCGCCCGCAGCTCCTGGCTCCGGGCGTACAGGTCGGCCTCGACCTCCTGCACCTGGCGCCGCCACGCCTCGTCCCGCTCGACCGCGCTGGCGCCCCGCTCGCGCTCGCGCACGTAGTCCGTGACGTCCTGCGTGCGCTGCAGGATCATCGTGGTCTTGCCGTCCTCGTCGACCACCGGAACGCTGATGAGGGACCAGTAGCGCTCGACGAACTGGCCCGTCGCCGGGTCGGGGATGTCGTACTTCTGGATCGGCATGGTGTCCGGCCGGCCGGTGTCGCGGGCCTTCTCGAACGACAGCTGAACCCGCGAGACGCCGGTCGCCGGGTCCAGCGCATCGGGCGTGGGCGGAAAGGCCTCGAAGACCGGGCGGCCGACGATGTCCTCGCGGACCCGCCCCACGGCCGCGCAGTAGGCCGGGTTGGCGTCCACGATGACCAGGTCCGGGGTCATCACGAGGTAGGCCGTCGGGAGCGCAGCGAACAGGGCCGCGTGGTCCACCGCTCCCCCTGTCGCCCCGCCGCCCCGGGTGGCGGCGTCCCCGATCCTGCCAGGATGCCCGCCCCGGTGCCCGGTTGCCCGCCGCCGGGCGGCGACACTGGGAGCGTGCCGCTGTCCGGGGAGTACGCGCCGAGCAGCGTCGGCTGGGTGCGTGACGAGGTCGCGCACCTGCTGGCCACGGGTGGCTCGGCGTTCCGCGACCGGCCGGTCGTCCTGCTGACCACCGTGGGGGCCCGCACCGGCCTGCTGCGCCGCACGCCGCTGATGCGGGTGGCCCACGCCGGGCGCTACGCCGCGGTCGCGTCCATGGCCGGCGGCGACCGGCATCCGGCCTGGTACGCCAACGCGCTGGCCCACCCGGCCGTCGAGCTGCGGGACGGCCCGCTGGTGCTCGACCTCGTGGCCCGCGAGCTCGCCGGCGCGGAGCGCCAGCAGTGGTGGTCCCGCGCCTGCACGGCGTTCCCGTCCTACGTGCAGTACCAGCGCCGCACCCGACGCCGCATTCCGGTGCTCCTGCTCGAGCCGGCCCTGGAGCCCGGCGGCCCGGGCGGCGCCGCCCGCGGACCTGTCCAGCACCTCTGACGCGGCCGCCGCGGTCCCGGGCGGCGCCAGCCGTACGGTCGCCGCCCCCGCTCCTGCCGGCAGGATGCAGGCGCCTGCGGCCGGCCGGTCGACCTACGCTGCGGCCGTGCCCGTGCAGCTGCGACCGCTCGCCCCGTCGGACGCCGCGGAGCTGTCCGCGCTGCTCGTCGCCAACCGGGAGTTCCTGGCCGCCTCCGACCCGGACCGCAGCGAGGACTACTACACGCCGGCCGGCCAGGCGCAGAGCCTGCGCGCCGTCGCCGCCGACCACGCGGCCCGGCGGCGCGCCGCCTGGGGCATCGTGCAGAACGGCGCGCTGGTCGGCAAGGTCAGCGTGTTCGACGTCGAGCGAGGCCCGCTGCAGGCCGCGCGCCTGGGCTACTGGGTCAGCCGGCACGTCAACGGCCGGGGCATCGCCACCGCGGCCGTCGGCCTCGCGGTGGGCGAGGTGTTCGACCTTGTGGGCCTGCACCGGCTGGAGGCCGCGACGCTGACGACGAACGTCGGCTCGCAGCGCGTGCTGGAACGCAACGGGTTCACCGCGATCGGCACGGCCCCCTCCTACCTGCTGGTCGGCGGCCGGTGGCGGGACCACGTGCTGTGGCAGCTCACCGAGCAGGACGCGCGCGGCTAGCCGTCGCGCCCCGGGGACGTGCCTCGCACGTGACGGGCACCGAACAGGGCCCGCCAGTCCTCCGGCACCGGCGCGGCGGCGCGCGTCTCCGGGTCGATGACCACGAGGGTCACATCCGCCACGCCGACGCAGGCGCCGTGCTGGAACAGCGCCTGCAGCAGGCGTACGGACGAACGCCCGACCGCCCCGACCCCGACCGCGCCGACGAGCGGCTCGGGGTGGCGGGCCTCGCGCAGGTAGTCGACGTAGACCGCTCCGACCATGCCGGAGAACCGCTCGGGCGCGCCGTCGGACACCTCGTGGATGAACCGGATGCGCGACTCCTCGTAGTAGCGACCGAGCATGACGTTGTTGAGGTGGCGCTGCGAGTCCATGTCGCCCCACCTCGTCTGCAGCTCGACCGCGAAGGGGTAGCGGTCCAGCTCCGTGCGGCGCGGGTCGGGCCGACGCGGGGGCGGCAGCATCGGGGCGTCGGTCACAAGACCTCCAGGTCGGCGGCGGGGCGGCTGAACGCTGTCACGTCCCCCCGGCGGGCCGGCGAAGGGGCGGGCGCGGGGCCCTCGCCGGGACGGCCCGGCACCCGGCTCCGCCGCCGTGCAGCAGGATCGCGGCATGGAGATCACCCCGGACCCTGCCCACAGCGCCCACGCGGACGGGGCGGGCCCGGTGCTGGTGGCGAACCGGGGCGAGATCGCGATCCGCATTCTCCGGGCCGTGCAGGAGCTGGGCCGGCGGGCCGTCGCCGTGCATCCGGAGGACGACGCCGCGTCCGCGCACGTGATGCGGGCCGACGAGGTCGCGCTGCTGCCGGGTCAGGGAGTGGCCGCCTACCTCGACGTGCAGGCCGTCGTGGGTGCCGCGGTCCGCACCGGGTGCACCGCCCTGCACCCGGGCTACGGCTTTCTGAGCGAGAACGCCGCACTCGCCCGCGCCTGCGCCGCCGCCGGCGTGGCCTTCATCGGGCCGCGGCCGGAGCTGCTCGAGCTGTTCGGGGACAAGGCCCGGGCCCGCCGGCACGCCCTGGACCACGGGGTGGCGGTGCTCCCGGGCACGGCGGGGCCGACGAGCGAGGCGCAGGCGCGGGCGTTCGCCGCCGAGCACGGACCGGTGATGCTCAAGGCGCTGCACGGCGGCGGCGGGCGGGGCATGCGCGCCGTACGGGATGCCGCCGAGCTCGGTGAGGCCTACGCGCGCTGCCGCTCCGAGGCGGCGCAGGCGTTCGGAAACGGCGACCTGTACGTCGAGAAGCTGCTCACCTCGCCCCGTCACGTGGAGGTGCAGGTCGTCGGTGACCGATACGGCGCCGTGCAGCATCTCGGCGACCGGGACTGCTCGATCCAGCGCCGCCACCAGAAGCTGGTCGAGGTGGCTCCCAGCCCGTCCCTCGACGAGCCGGTCCGGCAGCGCGTCCTGCAGGCGGCGCTGACCCTCGCGGGCGCCGCCGGCTACGACAGCCTCGGCACGTTCGAGTTCCTCCTCGACGGCGATGACGTCTTCTTCCTGGAGGCCAACCCGCGGGTGCAGGTGGAGCACACCGTGACCGAGGAGGTCACCGGCATCGACCTGGTCAAGGCGCAGCTGCGGCTGGCGGCCGGCGCCTGCCTTGCCGACCTCGGGCTGACGCAGCCCCCGGTGGTGCGCGGCTTCGCGGTCCAGGCCCGCGTCAACCTGGAGTCCCTGACGGCCGGCGGCACTCCGGCTCCGGCCACCGGAGTGATCACCAGCTTCGTTCCGCCGACCGGGCCGGGCGTGCGGGTGGACACCTGCGGCTACGCCGGCTACCGGGTGAGCCCGCGCTACGACTCCCTGGTCGCCAAGGTGGTCTGCCGCGCCGACGACTGGGCGTCGGCGCTCGCCCGGCTGGACGCCGCGCTCGGGGAGTTCCGCCTGGACGGCGTCGACAGCAACCTCGACCTGCTCCAGGCGATCGCCCGCCACCCCGACGTCGCAGCCGGCCGCTGGGACACCGGCTTTCTGGACACCCACCTGGACGGGCTGCGGACGCACGTCCGCGCCCTGCGCGGCCCCGCGGCCGTCCGCGAGGAGGAGCCGGTGAGCAGGCGGGCCGACGTGCCCGACGGAGCGCTCACGGTCACCGCTCCCCTGGCCGGCGTGGTGGTCAGCGTCGAGGCGCCGGCCGGGACGGTGCTCGGAGTCGGCGACGTCCTCGCCGTGCTCGAGGCGATGAAGATGGAGCACGTCGTGCGGGCCGACCGACCGATGACGGTCGACGCGGTCCTGGTGGCTGCCGGCGACACGGTCGAGCACGGCGCGGTGCTTGCCTACGGCTCGCCGGCCGACAGCCCCGGGCACCACGTCGCCTCCGGCACGGCCCGCGAGCCCGGCTGGGCGGCCGAGGTGCAGGAGATCGCCCGCCGCAGGCACGCCGCGACGTCCATGGGCGGCCCGGCCAAGGTGGAGCGCCAGCACGCCACCGGGCGGCTGACCGCTCGCGAGCGCATCGCCGCGCTGGCCGACCCGGGGACGTTCGCGGAGATCGGCGCGCTGACGGCTCTGCCGGGTCCGGACGGCAGCCTGGTTCCGGCCAACTTCGTCGCCGGCACGGCCCGCATCGACGGACGCAAGGTCATGCTCGGGGTGGACGACTTCACCGTCCGGGGAGGGTCCGGCGACGGCGCGGTCTCGCCCAAGCAGCGCTTCACCGAGCTGCACGCCGGGCAGATGCGCCTGCCGGTGGTCCGGCTCCTCGACGGAGCGAGCGGCGGCGGGAGCGTCAAGATGGCGATGGACGCCGGCTACACGTACGTGCCGGCCAACCCCGCCTGGGACGCCGTCGTGGACAACCTGTCCCTGGTCCCCGTGGTCGCGGCCTGCCTGGGCCCCACCGTCGGCCTGGGCGCTGCCCGGCTGGCCATGTCGCACCTGGCCGTCATGGTCCGGGGCGTCGGGCAGCTGTTCACCGCAGGACCGCCCCTGGTTCTGGCCGCGACCGGGGAGGACCTCACCAAGGAGGAGCTGGGCGGCGCCGAGGTTCACCGGGACAACGGCACCATCGAGCGCTTCGTGGCCGACGAGCCGGCGGCCTTCGAGGTCATCCGCCGCTTCCTGTCCTACCTGCCCGCCAGCGTCTTCGAGCTGCCGCCGGTGACGCCCAGTGCCGATCCGCCGGGGCGGGCCGAGCCGTCGCTGCTGGACGCCGTGCCGCGCAATCCGCGTCGCCTCTACGACATCGAGCCCATCCTGGACGCGGTCTTCGACGCCGGCTCGGTCTTCCCCTACGCCGAGTACGGCGGCGGCACGTTCACCGGCCTGGCCCGGCTGGACGGCCATCCCGTCGGGGTCCTCGCCGCCGATCCCCCGCGCGGCGCCGGCATGTCGGTCGAGGGCGCTCTTGCCGTGACGCGCCTGGTCGACCTGTGCGAGACGTTCCACCTGCCCGTGGTCAGCCTCACCGACCAGGCCGGCGTCTCGATCGGGTCGCAGGCCGAACGCCGCGGCACCATCCGGCACGGCGCGCGGGCGATCGCCGCGGTCTATCAGGCGCGCGTCCCGCAGGCCGAGGTCATCGTGCGCCGCGTGTACGGCGTCGGTGGCGCCGGCATCGTCAACCGTCACCGGTCGACCCGCAGCTGGGCCTGGCCCTCGGGCGACTGGGGCTCGCTGCCCTCGCAGGGCGGCATCGAGGCGGCCTTCCGCGCCCAGCTGGAGGCCTCGGCCGACCGCCCCGCCGAGCTCGACCGGCTGAGCCGGGAGCTGGCCGAGATCGCCACGCCGTTCCGGACCGCGGAGCGCTTCGGGGTGCAGGACCTCATCGACCCGCGGGAGACCCGCTCCCTGCTCTGCGAGTGGGTGCGGGACGCCTACCGGCTGCTGCCCGAGCTCGTCGGCCGGCCGTCGTTCGGCACCCGGCCCTGAGCCGGCGCGGCAGGGGCACGCCCTCCTGTCACCGATGAGCCCGGTGCGGCGGCGGCGCCTGCCCGGGCGCGTCGCCGGGCGCTGTCCCCGCCCGGGCCGGGTCAGCTCGACCCGGCCCGGGCGGTCACGGCTACCGGAGCAGGGACAGGACGCCCTGGCTGCTCTGGTTGGCCTGGGCGAGCATGGCCGTGCCGGCCTGGGACAGGATCTGGCTCTTGCTGAACCCGGTCATCTCCA
>JAOPWI010000412.1 GCA_025965755.1 Frankiales bacterium
CCGTTGGTGTTCTCGTTCGTGCCGCGTTGCCAGGGGCTCTGCGGGTCGCAGAAGTAGACCTGGACACCGGTGTCGACGGTGAACTGCTTGTGCGCGGCGAGCTCCAGGCCGCGGTCCCAGGTCAGGCTCCGCTTGAGCTGCTCGGGCAGGTCCTGGACCTTGGCGGTCAGGGCCGCGACGACGTCGTCGGTCCGCTTGGACGGGACCTTCACCAGCAGGCAGAACCGACTGGTCCGCTCGACCAGCGTCGCGATGTGGGTGTTGCCGCCACCGGCCAGCAGGTCACCCTCCCAGTGCCCGGGGACCGCTCGGTCTACGGCTTCCGCGGGGCGTTCGCTGATCGAGATGGCGTCGACGATCTGCCCGCGGCCCTGCCCGCGGACGCTGGCCTTGGCGCCCCGCCGGATGACCCGGCCTGAGCGCAGCTCGGCGGTGAGCTCCTTGCGCAGCCGCCCCTTGGACTGCACGAACAGCGCGAGGTAGATCGTCTCGTGCGACACCCACCGCTCCGGCCGGTCAGGGAAGCTCGCGCGCAGCCACCCGGCGATCTGCTCCGGTGACCATTGAAGCTCCAAGCCTTCTTGGACCTGCTCACGCAGCTCCGGGTCGAGCTCGAGCTTGGACGGTTTCGGCCGGGCCGCACGCGTCCACGCGGCCTGATCGGCCTTTGCCGCCCGGTAGCGGCGCCGGCCGCCGTTGCGGCTGACCTCCCGTGACAGCGTCGACGGCGACCGTCCCAGCTGCCCGGCGATCGCACGCAGCGACAAGCCGGCAGCCAGCCCCCGGGACAGCTCCTCCCGCTCCACCAGGGTCAGCCGGTCGGGCCCGCGCCGGCGCACCGGTGGACGGACCCCGCCGCTGCGGACCAGCACCGCCTGCACCGTGCTGTTGTTCCGCCCCAGGCTCCGGGCGACCCGGCCGATCGTCCCGCCAGCCTTCACCCCGTCCCAGATCGCCGTCACGTCCTGCTCGGTCAACGCCCTGCGCATCCACCACCCCCAGAGTCGCGATCATCATCGACTCAGACGGCGTTGCACTGACCCCCTGAACTCGCCCCGGCTATGGGGCAAGACGTCATGGCGTCGTACACACAGGGAACGTCCGCGCTAGCGGCCGCCACCGAGGGTGGACGCCCGGCATCGATCTCCACGATCCGGCACCCGCGGCAGAGCCTCATCCACGTGCCGAGGCTGAGGAGACGCGAGCCCTTCAGGTGGGGCCATGACGCCGGACGCCCACGAACCGGAAACCTAGACCGCGTCGCAGGACCACGACGCGACCCTGTGGATAACCGGCGGTCGCGCAGGTAGCAGCTGGACGGCGGGAGCCTCAAGGGCTTCAGTCAGCCTGGTGCGGCCGGGTGGCGGTTGCTCGCGGAGGTCGCCTCGCATGTGGTCGCTGTCAACCGACCGCTGGTCCTAGCCAGCCGTCGGAGCGGCCAGCGAGGGGCCGCGCGCCCGGGTGACACCCCACTCGTCCTGGAGCAGGGACGCTGGTCAGGCTTCGCACGGCAGCGTGTGCGCGGCGAGCAGCCAGCGGCGTAGCGCCGGTTCGTTGTGCGGGCTCGGTACGCGGTCATCGCCGGGGTCGGCACCGACCTGGCTGGTGTAGCTGTGCGGGGTGGCGGGACCGTCGTGACCGGGTCCGATGATCAGGTGCTGGCTGGTGATCATCCAGCCGTCGTTGGCGGCGAGCTGCTGCAGCACGTTCTCGACCCGGGCTCGGACAGCGGTCTCGAGGTCGGCGAAGCAGCCGAGGTTGTGCCAGGCCGGCAACGACGGGTTAGTGTCGCTGATATTCAACGCGAGCAGCTGGTATTTGGCCGATCGGTCGGTAATGACTGTAGCTCCTGTCTTCGGCTGCGGAGCTCCACCGTGCTGCAGGTGCGCCGTTGCCCGAGGTCTCACCGGCAGGCTGTGGATGTCATTCACGGCCGCGATTCCCGCCGTCGCCGCGACCGGTCCGTTCCGACGTCGGTGGGACGGGCAAGCTCGGCCGACGGCGCCGCCGCCGCTGTTCCGCCTTCTGGTCCAGAGCCCTGAGCTGCGCGATCCGCTCGTGCTCGATGAGACGTGAGAACGGCACGGCCCGCCCCGGGAACAGCCGCGCCGCCACGGCACTGGCCTCCGTCCACGCCCGAATATGGGTGTCCAGTGCGGTGGCGTCCCGGGCGATGACCTGCAGCGGCCCGACCGTGATGCTCATCGCCGGCCCGACACGCTCAACATGCCACGGCTGCCGACCGTCGAAGATCAGCGACGCGCACGGGATGGCGGCCCCCAGCCCGGCCGATGGAGTCGGCGCCGGGCCGCGCCGATCCTCCAGCGGCGGGAGCCAGCTCATGGCGGCCAGCCGCGCGCTGGCCCACGCCTGCGCAGCGCTCATCGCGGCGGCCGGACCGAGGCAGTGGACAAGCACCGGCCCGGTGCGCACCTTCAGGTGCGGCCCGCCGCCGCCTACTCCTTTG
The DNA here is from genome assembly GCA_025965755.1 of Frankiales bacterium. GTDB lineage: Bacteria > Actinomycetota > Actinomycetes > Mycobacteriales > SCTD01 > RYN-170. The sequence continues at coordinate 2,468 of JAOPWI010000412.1, forward strand.
GCGATGCTGACCTGGGTGTCGTCATGTCCTTGCGCGTCGATGCTGAGGCTGAGCGCCCACGACTCCGTCATGTGCGCGACGCTCGAGACCGACCATCCCAGGATCGTTGTCAACCATCCCATAAGCGTTCCCGACCATCCCAGACGTCTCCCCTGGGGGCGCGCGGCCTCCAACTACTCGATCGCGGATCGGCGCCCGCCCAGAGGGTCGCTTCCGCAAAGTCCAGGCGCCGGAAGTTATCCACAGAATCGCGTTCGGTCGGTACGCCTTGGAGAAATCGTGCGCTCTTGGGATGGTGCAGAACGCTGTTGGGATGGTGGAAGCGGACCCTCGCGACCTGACACGGGCGCCGCGGTCGGGAGGACTGTTGACACAACCACGACAGATGGCGACAGACTGCGAACCCTCGATCGGACCTACGGCGGGACGCGCGATGGGCGCTTCGGCAGTGACGCTGCAGACGCAACGACGCCCGGACATGTCCCCGGCGTCGAGCAGCGGCGCGTCCCCCTGGCGACGGCTGGCCGGCGGTCTCGTGGGATGCCTACTCGTGTCGGTGCTCGCCTCTTGCGAGGGAGACAGGAGCGACGCCGCCCCCTTGCCGACGCTGACACCGGCCTTATCGCCGTCGTCGACAGGGCTGTCGGCGTCACCCGCGCCGTCCCCGTCCGCAACGCCGGAATCACCACAAGAGATGGTGCGTGCGCAATACCTGCGCTTCTGGACACAACTCGCGCTCACGTCCCGGCAACCGGCGGCCCGCCGCAGGGACATGCTCGAGGACGTCGCCGTCGACCCGCAGCTGAAATCTGTTCTCGCCGGCATGGCCCGGCTGGAACGTGACAACCAAATTCTCTACGGCGAAAACCGACCCCGGCCGAGCATCCGCGTTGCTCCAGACGGACTGACGGCCGTGGTCGACGACTGTCAAGACAGCAGCGGGGCCGGTACCGCAGATCGACGGACAGGCCGTCGGCTGACGGCCGGAACGCCGCGAAATCACGTCGTGGTGACGATGAAGAGGTCCCCCGATGGCGTCTGGCGGATGGCATTCGCCTCGTACACCAAGACGCCATGCTGACTCAGGTTGTGGTGGTCGCAGCGCTGAGCCTCAGCGCACATGCAGCGCTTGCCGGCGCCGCCGCCGCTACGGACGCTCCGGTCGTAGTCGACGGAGACAACAACGCAGGTGTCGTTGATACGACGGTCACCGCGCCAAGCGTCCCGGGAGCGATTGACGCCGCACGTCCTGTCGGCCCCCGTGTCGGTGACGTCACCTGCGTCTGGACCGAGAACCCCTCCTACGCTGAGTCACTGTCGCTATGGGATGGGCTCGGGACTGCTGAGCCGGGTGGCCGGTGGTACGACGTGGCGTGCTCTGACGGCTCGAACTTCCAGGCCCTCTACGTGCCGCCGGCCAGCGACAGCGTCCCGCCCCCGGTGGTTCTGGCCGGAACCCTGGCTCGGACCTTGACGAGCCGGCTTCGGCTGCCCAGCCCGGTGGCCGGGAGGAGTCCGGCGGGGTGGGCCCTGGTCGGGCTGCCGACGTGGTTCTGGGTCGAGCCCGGGTCGTGGCGAACCCTGCGGCAGCGCACGAGCGTCGGGCCGGTGTGGGCGGAGGTCGTCGCCACGCCTGTGAGCACCACTTGGGAGCCGGGGGACGGCTCCGCACCGTTCACGTGCGCCGGGCCGGGGACGGTCTACGACCGGTCGCGGCCGGAGGGCGTGCAATCGACGGCCTGCTCCTATGCCTACCGGCGCAGCAGCGCCGACCAGCCGCAGACCGGCCCCAGCGACAACGACCGGTTCTTCACCGTCACCGTCACCTCCCGCTGGCAGGTGACCTGGACCGGCTCCGGCGGCACCGGCGGGACGCTGCCGGTGCTGACCCGGTCCAGCAGCTTCCCCGTCGCGGTGGCGCAGCGGCAGACCGTCGTCACCGGCGGGTCCGGCTAGCCCGTCCATCCCGGCTTCGCGCGCGCAGGCACATCCATCGACCGACCCGGCAGGAGACCGATGACGACAGCGCCCTCGCCGCCCCGGACGTCCGGCGGCTTCGTCCCCCAAGGCCGCTTCCGGCCCGGCCCGCCGACGCCCGCAGCAGCGGACCGGTTGCCCCGGGTCCGCCGGCAGCGGCGGCCGGCGCTGGCGGCCACGGGCGCGCTGCTCGTGGTGCTGTGCGGGGTCGCGACGACTGCCCTCACGCTGTCCGGCGACGACCGGCTGCCGGTGCTGGCGCTGGCCCGGGACGTGCAGGCAGGGCAGGTCCTGACCCCGGAGGACCTGCGGGTCGCCCAGCTCGCCGGCAGCGGACTACAAGCCCTGTCCGCCGACGGGGCCGCGGCTGTGGTGGGACAGACGGTGACCGCGTCGCTGCCGGCCGGGACGCTGCTGAACGACAGCATGCTCAGCCGGGCACCGCTGCCAGGCAGCGGCCTGCAGCTGGTGGCGGTCGCGGTGAAGCCGGGCGGCGCGCCGGCGGAGGCGGCACCTGGCCGCGACGTGAGCCTGGTGCGGGTCGTGACGACGGCAGATCCGCAGGCCGCCGCCGGGCCGCAGGTGCTGGTCGGCAAGGCGCGGGTCGTTTCGCTCCGGACCGAGACCGCGAACGGGCTGCTGGTCGTGACGGTGCAGGTCCCGAACGCCTCCGCCGTCGCCGTCGCGCAGGCCAGCGCCGCCGGCGCGGTCGCGGTGACGCTGCTGCCGGTGACGCCATGACGGCCTCCGATCAGGCGCACGCGTTGCGGGCGTGGCGATGACTGCCGTGGCGCTGGCGTCGGCGAAGGGCGCACCCGGGGTGAGCACCTGCGCGCTGCTGCTCGCGGCGCTGTGGCCGCAGGCACTGCTGGTCGAGGCGGACCTGTGGGGCGGCGACCTGCACTGCCGCCTCTCCGACGCCTCCGGCGGGCCGCTTCGAGCAGATCTGGGTGTCGTGTCGCTGCTGTCGGCGCACAACCTGACCGGTGTCGTGACCGACCGCAGGCTCACCGCACACGCACAGCAGCTTCCCGGCGGGCTGTCGGTCCTGGTCGGACCCGGGTCGCCTGCGCAGGCCGAGGCGCTGCGCGGCCTGTGGCCACAGCTGGCTACGGCCGTCCGCGCGACCCCCGAGCCGGTCGTCCTGGACATCGGCCGCACCGACGGGCAGCGGGGCGCGGACCTGCAGCTGCTGCAGGCCGCCGCCCGGGTGCTGCTCGTCGCCCGCGCTGACCTGGCGTCGCTGGTCCACACCAGAGACCTGCTGCACCGGCTGGCCACCCACGGCGTGCCGGCGGAGGTGCTGCTGATCGGGACCGCGGCCGACCGCGACGACGCCAACCGCGCACTGGACTGCGCGTCGAAGGGCAGGCCCATCCACCTGCTGCCGGACGATCCGGCCGCCGCTGCGGCCCTGACCGCGGGCAGGTGGAGCCGCAAGCTCGACCGCAGCCCTCTCGTCGCCGCCGGGCGGCGCCTGGTCACCAGCCTCGTCACGAGTCTTGCCACCGCCGTCGGGGAGGAGCGACCGGCACCTCAGCCGGCACAGAGGCAGGCAGCGGGGCCGGACGCGACGTCGCCGAGGTCGACCTCGCCGGTGCCGCTGGGCGAGCAGGTGCCGACGCGATGACCCTCCTGGACCGTCAACCAGCCCCACCCCTCGACCGGGAGCACGCCCCGGCCGGCTCGCCGCAGCGTCCGGACCGCGATCGGCCCGGCGCAGCAGCGCCGGACTACGCGCTGGTGCAGCAGCTGCGCGCGACCGTCGCGACCGACCTGCGGGACGCCCGCCGTCGCCGGGCCGAGGAAGGCAGACCAGACCTGATTGGCGAGGACGAGCAGCAGCTCGGCCGCAGCCTGATCGCCGCCGCGCTCGACTCCCATCGCCGCGCCCTGGTCAGCGCCGGTCGCACGCTGCCGTCGGCGGAGCAGGACGCGGTGCTGGCCGGTGCGGTCGAGGCGGCGCTGTTCGGGCTGGGACGGCTGGAGCCGCTGCTGGCCGACCCGACCTGTGTGCATGTGGAGATCAACGGCTGCGACCGGGTCTGGCTCTACCGCGACGACGGACGGATCGAGAGCGGCCCGGCCGTCGCCGACAGCGACAGCGAGCTGATCGAGTGGGTCCGTACTGCCGCGACCTACTCCGGTCTGACCAGCCGGCCGTTCGACACGGCGAACCCGTGGCTGGAGCTGCGGCTGCCCGACGGCAGCCGGCTGTGCGCGCTGATGGGCGTCGTGGAACGGCCGGTCGTGAGCATCCGGCTGTTCCGCTCCCAACGCGTGACCCTGGACGACCTCGCCGCTCGCGGCAGCTTCGACCCGCAGCTGCACGCGTTCCTGCACGCCGCCGTGCAGGCCCGGGCGAACCTGGTCGTGTCGGGGGAGACGTTCAGCGGCAAGACGACGCTGCTGCGGGCGCTGGGCAACGCCATCGGCTATGAGGAGCGGATCGTCACCTGCGAGCACTTCCTCGAGCTCGGCTTCGACCGGCTGCCCGACCTGCACCGCGACGTCGTCGCGATGGAGGAACGCCTACCCAACGCCGAGGGGATTGGCGCAGTCACCCTGCACGAGCTCGTCGAGCACTCACGCCGGCTCAACCCGGACCGGCTGATCGTCGGTGAGGTCATCGGCGGAGAGATCATCGCGATGCTCGACGCGAAGACCCAGGGTGAGGACGGGTCGCTGTCGACCATCCACGCCCGGAACAGCCGCAGCGCGTTCGACCGGATCAGCACCTACGCCCTCACCAGCGCCCACCGGATGCCGGTCGAGGCCACCGGAATGCTGCTGGCCGGCGCGGTCGACTTCGTCGTCCACATGACCAAGACCCGCCTCGGCGACGGGCGGGTGTTCCGGCACGTCAGCAGCGTCCGGGAGGTGCTCGGCTTCGACGGCCGGCAGGTGCTGTCCAGCGAGGTCTTCGCCACCGCGGTCGGGGGCCAGCAGGCCCGGCCGGCCGCGCCGCTCAGTCCCGACCGGCATCGGCGCCTGTCGGACGCCGGATACGACCAGCACGCCTGGGCCCAGCACCCGCCGGCCCAGCACACGCCGGCCCAGCACTCGCCGGCCCAGCAGTCACCGAGCCATCACGCCACCCCCTCGGCGCAGCGCACGGCGTCTCCGCCGCTCGGGATCTTCCGGTGACCAGCCGGACCGCCCTCGGCGCCCTGCTCGGGGGAGGCGTTGGGCTGGGGCTGCTGCTGCTGGTCGCTGGCTGGCGAGGCAGCGAGGTTGACAGTGAGCAGGGCAGCCGGCGTCAGCGCCTTGTTGGCTGGAGCCGGGCGCAGACCCGCCGCCTGGCCGCCGCGCTCGCCGTCGGTCTGCTGGTGCTGGCAGTGACCGGCTGGATCGCCGCCGGGGCCGGCGCATCGCTACTCGTCTGGTGCTGGGACCAGCTCTTCGGCGGAACCCGCCGCTCCCGCACCGCGACCGCGCAGCTCGATGCGCTCGCCGGCTGGACCGAGAGCCTGCGCGACCTGGTCGCGACCGGCATCGCCCTCCCCGAAGCGCTGCCCGCGTCGGTAACCAGCGCCGCCCCTAGCCTGCAGCCAGCACTGGGAAGACTGACCGACCAGCTGCTCGCCCGCGAACCGCTGGAGGCGGCATTGCGCGCGCTTGGCGACGAGCTCGACGACGGCGGCGCCGACCTGGTCGTCGCGGCGCTGCTGCTCAACACCCGGGCGCAGGGCCGGGCGCTGGAAGCCGTGCTCAGCGCCCTCGCCGCGAGCCTGCGCAGCGAGCTGCATGTGCGCCGGACCGTCGAGGCAGAACGGCGCAGCACCCGCCGGGCGGTGCAGATCGTCGTCACCGTCACCCTGGTCACCGCCCTCGGGCTACGGCTGGGCAACCCGGTCTACGTCGAGCCCTACAGCACCCCCGCCGGGCAGCTCATGCTCGGCATCGTCGCGAGCGTCTTCGCGGTCGGGTTCGCCTGGCTCGCCCGCCTCTCGGCCCTGCCCCGCACCCCACGCCTGCTCCCGCGCGGCACGGCCGCTGGCGCCGACGTGGGGGCCGGTGCGCGCGTGCGGACGGCGGGGGAGCGGTCATGATCCTGGCGCTGCTGTCCGGCCTGGGCTTCGGCATGGGAGTGTGCCTGCTGGTCGCCGGCCTGCGACCGGCCCCGGTCTCCTTTGCCTCTCGGCTGCGGCAGCTCGACCGGCCGGCAGGGACGCGGCCGGGTGCCGCGGCGACCGGCCCGGACTCTGAGCCCGCAGACCTGCTGGCAGCGATGCGGCTGTGGCTGGGGCTGCGCACGCTCCCGCGCGCCGAACGGTCGGGACTGGCGGGACTGTCCGGCGATGCCTCCGCCGACCTGGCGGTGACTGGCACTCCCGCCGAGGCGCACGCCGGCAGCAAGGCCCTTGCTGGTCTCACCGGCCTACTGGCCCCTGCGATGCTGACCCTGCTGCTGCAGACCGCCGGGCTGGAGCTGCCGCTGCTGGTGCCGCTGTGGGTCTGCCTGTCCAGCGCCCTGGTCGGCTACCTGGTGCCGGACCTGCGGCTGCGACGCGCCGCCGCCAACGCCCGCCGCGCGTTCCGCACCAGCATCGGGGCGTTCCTGGACCTGGTCGCGATGCGGATGGCCTCCGGCAGCGGACTGGCCGAGGCGCTGCACGACGCGGCGAGCATCGGCAGCGGCCCGGCGTTCGCGCGCATCCGCGGCGCCCTGGCCGACGCCCGCACCGACGGGCTCACCCCCGCCCAGGCACTGGGGCTGCTCGGCACGCAGCTTCACCTGCCCGACCTGGTCGACGTCGCCACCCGGCTGCGGCTGGTCGACACCAGCGGCGCCCAGGCCCAGGCGTCCCTGCGGGCGCAGGCCGCCAGCCTGCGCGACCGCGAGCTCGCCGACGCGCAGGGACGGGCCAACGAGCAGTCCCAGTCGATGCTCGTCGCTCAGGTCGTCCTGGGCTTGGGGTTCGTGCTGTTCCTGGGCTACCCCGCCGTCGTCCGCGTCCTCGCCACATGACTCGCCACAGACCCGTCACACCGGGCTGACCGGCCCCTGGACCGGCACCCAAGTCCGGCATCTGAACGCCGCACTTGAAGCACAGCACCACCAGCAAGGGCCGTTGGACTTCCCGACCCCGGAGCAGATGGAGAAGCACATGACGACACTTCAGAACCGAGCCCGGGTGGCCTGCGCCGGACTGCTGCTGCTGTTTCCCGAGATCGCAGTCGGTCTGCTGCTGTTCGACGCCGCCAAAAGCGTCCGCGTCCGCGTCGGCGGCTCTGATCCGGAGCGTGGCGACGCGATCCAGTGGGTCATCGTGACGGCCATCGGCGCGGCGATCGCCGTCACCGTCGGCGCGATCATCTTCAACAAGCTCGAAGGCAAGGCCAACGACATCGACGTCACCACCCCCGGCGCCCGCTGACCCGTCATGAGCGACCAGCGCAACAGCACCCAGAGCCGCACCCCAAGTACGGGCCATGCGCCCAGGGTTCGGCGACGGGCCGCGATGCGGGGCGACGCCGGTAGCAGCGCGATCGAGCTCGTGCTGCTCACGCCGCTGCTGCTCGCGCTGGTCTTCGCGCTCATCCAGACCGCGCTCGTATGGAACGCCCGGCACACCGTCGGCGCCGCAGCCCAGCAGGGCGCGCGGCTGGCCCGGACCGCCACGGCGCTGGCCCCCGCCGCCTTTACCGTGACCGACGTCGGACCGGCCACGGAAGTCCCAGGCGCCGGCAACGGGTCGCCGGACGAGCGAACCCGCCAGTCGACATTGCGGTACCTGCAGCAGACCGGCGGTCGGGCCCTCGCCGACCCGACCGTCACCGTCCGGCGCGACGGCCAGTACGTCACGGTCACCGTCAGCGGCACCACCGTCGGCGTCCTGCCCGGGCTCACCGTGCGGGTCACCGGCAGCAGCCGCACCCCGGTCGAAGGCTTCCGACCATGACCCGCGCCCGTACCCGTGTCCGTCGACGGGCCACCGGTGAGCGCGGCGCCATGACCGTCGAGCTCGTGCTGCTCGCGCCGCTGCTGTTCGCCCTGCTCGCGTTCCTGCTCGGACTGGGCCGCGCGGCCGACGCCCGCGGCCGCCTGGTCGGGGCCGTCCGGGACGCCACCCGGGCCGCCAGCCTGGCCAGCACCCCGGGAGGTGCGGCGCAGGCGGCCCGCGACACCGCAATGGCGAACCTGACCGGCGCAGGCCTGGAATGCCGCCAACCACAGGTCAGCACCGACACCAGCCGGTTCACGCCCGGCGGTCAGGTCAGCGTCACGATCCGCTGCACCCTGGACCTGTCGGAGCTCGTCGTGTCCGGACTGCCCGGACGCACCAGCCTGGTCGCGACGGCCGCTGCACCGCTGGACACCTACAGCAGTCGCATCACCCCTGCCGGCGGGGCGCCATGATCTCCCCCCTCGGGGCCTGCCATGACGCGAAGTCGCACGGCGCGACGTCCCGCCGCCTTCCATCTCGCCGCCGGGCCGCGGGGGCCGTCAAGGCGGACGACGCCGGGATGGCCGGCGTCGTGGTGTTGCTGCTGACGCCGGTGCTGTTCGGGCTCGGCGGGCTGGTGCTGGACGGCGGCACTCACCTGGCCGCGCGGCAGCGCACCGCCGGCCTGGCGGAGCAGGCCGCCCGGGCCGGCGCGGACCAGCTCGACATCAGCAGCCTGCGCGCGACCGGCCTGCCGACGCTCGATGAGGGCGCCGCCCGTGAGATGGCGTGCCGTTACGCCCGCACTGTCGAGCCCGACGTCGCCTGCACGGCCGCCGTCGCGGCGACCGCGACTGGTCCGGAAGTGCAGGTCCGCCTCCGCGCCCAGACCGCGACGGTGCTGTTGGGGCTGATCGGCATCAACCTGTTGCACACCGACGCGATCGGCACCGCACAGGCCGTCACCGGCATCCGCACTCCGGGGGAGAGCCCATGACCGCCCGCCACAGCCACCACCTCCGCCGACACCCGGGGACGCCCGAGGCGCACCGGGTGCTGCGCAGAGTCGGTGCCGTGCTGCAGTTGCTCGCGGTGCTCGCGCTACCGCCAGCCCTGCTGCTGGGCCTGGTCGGCAGCCCGCTGAACCCGCCGGCGCAGCTGCGCAACACCGACGCGCTGACCTCTGCGGTTGACGACCGCAGCGTGCTGTGGCTGATCGCGCTGGCCGGCTGGCTGCTCTACGCCCACCTTCTCAGCAGCCTGCTGGTCGAGGCGCTGCGACAGACCCGTGGCGCCAACCTGCGGCTCCCGCTGCCCGGCCTGATGTTCGGTGCCAACGCAGCGCTCGCCAGCCACCTGGTCGCCAGCCTGCTGCTCACCACCCCGCTGGGCGCCGGTGCCGGCGACGGGACCGGCCGCCTGACGCCCGCGGTTGTGCAGGTCGTCGCTGTAGCCCCGGCCAGTGTTGGGGGCGCCGCCGCTGCGCCGCCGCAGGCGAATGACGAGCCCGCGCCTTCGCCGGCCGTAGCAGGGATGGCTGGCGAGCGTGTCTCGAACGTACCGGCCGGTGGGGTGCCGATGTCCGACAGCGGCTCAACGGCTGGGCTGCTGCAGTGCCGGGTGCTGCCCCCGGAGGGACGTGACCACGACACGCTGTGGGACATCGCCGGGCGGCACCTGGGCGACGGCACCCGCTGGCGCGACATCTACGCCCTCAACCAGGGCCGGCTCATGCCCGACGGGCAGCGCCTCACCCGCGCCAGCCTCATCTACCCGGGCTGGATCCTCACCCTCCCGGCCGACGCCATCGCGCTGGACGTAGACCGCGTCCCCCTGCCCGAGCAGGCCACGACCCCGCAGGCCGCCCCGCCCTCTGCTGCTCACTCGACAGCCAACCCCCCGGCGCCGGCGCGCCCGGCCCACGCAGTCCCGGACAGGACGGACCGGACTCCGCCCGTTCTGGCAGCGCCGACCTCGGACGCCACCGGCAGCGGCGCCGCTCCCACCAGCCCTGCGCTCCCCGCCGCCGGCCCGTCCGGACAGCCGGGCCGTAGCCCAGCTCCGTCCGCATCGGCGGGCGCGCCGACGGCAGAACCGGCCCTTGTCGAGGACCTCGCGCAGGAGTCGGCGCAGGAGTCGGACGCGGACTACCAGCTGCCCCTCGCGGGGCTGCTCACCGCCGGGTCCCTGGGGCTGCTGGTCGCGTTGACCCGGCGGCGCAAAGTCGCGGCCCGCCGGCGGCCACCGGGAGTGCGGGTGGCGCTGCCCGGTCCTGACCTGATCGAGCAGGAATGCCAGCTGCGCGAGGAGGCCCGACGGGCCGACGACATCGCCGCGACCCTCCGGCTCGCGCTGCACTTGGCCGTACGCACCACCCCGCCCGCGCAGATACAGGCGGTCTGGCAGCACCCGGATCGCAGTCTGGAGCTGTGCTGGACCGACTCCGGAGCCCACACCCCGGTGCCCGCGCCCTTCCAGCCGACCGAACGCGGCTGGCTGCTACCCGCCGACGCACACCGGCTGCTCTGGGCCGCCCGTCAGGGGGCCGGCAAGGACGGCACCGCACCCCGGAGCGGCCCGCCCGAATTGACGGACGATCAAGGGCGCGCGGAGCTGGTGGCCGGGCTGGACCGGCGCGCCGACGACCCGTTCCCGCTGCTAACCCCCGTCGGCACCCGCCACGGCAGCGCCTGCCTTGTCAACCTCGAGGCGTTCCGCATCGTCAGCCTCACCGGCCCGCCCGGTCCCGCGCAGGCACCAGCGGCCACGCATCTCGCCGAGGCGGACCTACCGGCGGCGCCGCCGCATGCAGGCCCGGAAGAAGTCGTGTCCGCGTGGGTCCAGGCGCTCGGCGGTGCGCCCTGGGCCAGCGGCGTCCGCGCCTACGTTCCGCCGCGCCTAGCGGACCTGGGGATCGGACTGGACCGGGTCGAGGTCAACGCCGACCGCGGGCCGCTGTACGCGCTGACCGGGGAGCAGCTCGAGCAGGTCCACGACCACGGCAGCCACCTCGCGGCCCGCCTCGCCGACGCCGAGTTCGCCGAGGACATCCTCGAGCTCTACGCCGGCTACCACCAGGCCGAGCTTCCCGCCGGCGCCCT
>JAOPWI010000421.1 GCA_025965755.1 Frankiales bacterium
GGCGTTGCGGGGGCTGAGCTCCCGCGGCGCGTCGCCGTTCCCGGCGCCGGTGCGGCGCCTTCCCGCCAGCCGGCGGCCCCGGTCGGCACCCGCTCGGTGACCCGCGGGGTGTCGGAGATCACGTTCGCAGGCTAGCGTCGGCCCGGTGGAGCTGCCGGAGGGACTCGTTGCGGTCGTCAAGCGCGACTGCCCGACCTGCGAGCTGGTCGCGCCGGTCCTGGCGCAGCTGCCCGTCACGGTGTACGTGCAGGACGAGCCGGCCGCCTTCGCCGGCGGGCTCGACGACACCTCGCTCGAGGTCTCCTGGCGGCTGGGCATCGAGACCGTGCCGACCCTGCTCCGGGTGGCCGGCGGCGCCGAGCAGGAGCGGGTCGTCGGCTGGCTGCGCTCGGACTGGGAGCGGCTCTGCGGGGTGACCGGCCTGGGCGCCGGGCTGCCCGAGCACCGCCCGGGCTGCGGGTCCCGGTCGGTCGAGTGGGGCGTCGAGGAGGAGCTCGAGCGCCGCTTCGGCGGGCGCGCGTTCACCAGCCGCCGGGTCGAGCTGGCCGCGCAGGAGGACGAGCACGAGGCGCTGTACGACCGGGGCTGGACCGATGGGCTGCCGGTCGTGCCACCCACCGAGGAGCGGGTCGCCCGGATGCTCCGGGGCACCACCCGCGACCCGGCCGAGGTGGTCGCGGTCGTGCCGCCCGACCTGGTGGAGTGCACGGTCGAGAAGGTCGCGGTCAACGCGGTGCTGGCCGGCTGCCGGCCGGAGCACCTGCCGGTCGTGCTGGCCGCCGTCGAGGCCGCGTGCACGGAGGAGTTCACCCTGCACGGCCTGCTGGCCACCACCTACTTCTCCGGGCCGGTCGTCGTCGTGAACGGGCCGATCGCCGCGGCGGTCGGGATGAACGGCGGCCTGAACGCCTTCGGCCAGGGCAACCGCGCCAACGCCACCATCGGGCGGGCGCTGCAGCTGGTCGTGCGCAACGTCGGCGGCGGCCGTCCCGGCGAGATCGACCGGGCGACCCTGGGCAACCCCGGCAAGTACACGTTCTGCTTCGCCGAGCGCGAGCAGGACTCCCCGTTCACGCCGCTCGGCGCCTGGCGCGGCGTGCCCGGCAACGCGGTGACGGTCTTCGCCGGGGCGGGCGTGCAGCCGGTCGTCGACCAGCTGTCGCGCAACCCCGAGTCGCTGGCCCGGTCCTTCGCCGCCTGCCTGCGCGTGAACGGGCACCCCAAGCTGCCGCTGGCCTTCGACGCCCTGCTGGTGGTCTCGCCCGAGCACGGCCGGGTGTTCCGCCAGGCCGGCTGGGACCGCGACCGGCTCCTCGCCGAGCTCACCTCGCTGCTGCAGCTGCCGGGCTCGGAGCTGGTCCGCGGCGCCGGCGGGATCGACGAGGGCGTGCCGGCGGCCGCGGCGGCCATGACGTTCCCGAAGTACCGCGACGGCGGCCTGCTGATCGCGCACGCCGGCGGCGACGCCGGCCTGTTCAGCGCCATCATCGGCGGGTGGATGTCCGGCGAGGCCGGCAGCCGCCCCGTCACCAGAGAGGTCCTGACGTGACCCGCATCCTGCTGGACCCCACCTCCGAGCGGGCCCCCGCCGAGCGCACCCGGCTGCCCCGGCCCGCCTCCCTCGCGGGAAGGACCGTCGGGCTGCTCGACATCAGCAAGCCGCGCGGCGACGTGTTCCTCGACCGGCTGGCCGAGCTGCTCGCCGACGGCGGCGCGCAGGTGAAGCGCTACAGCAAGCCGACGTTCACCCGGCCGGCGCCGGTGGACCTGCGGCACGAGATCAGCCAGCAGTGCGAGGTGGTCATCGAGGCCCTCGCCGATTGAGGCTCGTGCACGTCGTGCAGTGTGCACGACATCGCCGACCTCGAGCGCCGTGGCGTCGTGGGGATGTTCCTGGCCAGCGAGGTCTTCGCCGAGGCCGCGCAGGCGCAGTCGACCGCGCTGGGCTTTCCGGCCGCGTACGTGCTCGTGCCGCACCCGGTGCAGGACCGCACGGACGAGGAGATGCGCGCCTACGCCGAGCAGGTGCTGCCCGCCGTGCTGGCGGCGGTCACCTCCTCAGACGAGGGCCAGCACGGCTAGCACGACCGCGAGCCCAGCCCACAGGACGGCCTTGCCGGCCGCGTCCAGCGGCGTCACCGCGCGGCCAGGTGGGCGCGCCAGCCACCGGCGGCGCTGACGTCGACCGCGCCGGCCAGGCCGGACAGCTCGGCGAGGAAGCCGAGGACGCCGGTGCCGTCGGCCAGCTCGACCGTGCCGAGCCCGAGCGGGGCGGGGACCAGGTCGGCGAGCTGGCCGACGCCCTGGTGGGGCAGGTCCCAGATCTCCAGCGCGATGCCGCCGGCGGGGCCGTCGCCGGACCGCACCAGTCCCGGCCGCGCGATCCCGGTGCCCGGCAGCGCGTGCAGCCGGTAGGCGCCCGACGTGCGGGCCCGGGCGTGCAGCCGGCCGCCGAGCCCGACCAGCTGCGGGTTGAGCGGCAGGCCGGACAGGTGCGCACCGTCCACGGCGACCAGAGCGCGGCCGGCGGCCGGC
>JAOPWI010000438.1 GCA_025965755.1 Frankiales bacterium
GCGACTGGCTGCCCGACCTGGCCCGGTTCCTCGCCACCCGCCGCCGGGTGCGGGCGGCTGGGCGGCAGCGGTGAGCTTTCTGGCCGCCGAGCGGCTGCTCCTGCTCCTGCTCGTCGGCGCGCTGGCCGCCGCGTACGTCCTGCTCCAGCGCCGGCGGCCGCGGTACGCGGTGCGCTTCACCGAGCTGGACCTGCTGGCCTCCGTCGCGCCGAAGGTGCCCGGCTGGCGGCGCCACGTCAGCGCCGGCCTGCTGCTGCTGTCGCTGGTCGCGCTGACGACGGCGTTCGCCCGGCCGCAGGCCGACCGCCAGGTCCCCCGCGAGCGGGCCACCGTCGTGGTGGCGCTGGACGTCTCGCTGTCCATGCAGGCCACCGACGTGTCACCGGACCGCTTCACGGCCGCCAAGCAGGCAGCGCGGGAGTTCATCCGCGGGCTGCCCGACCGGTTCAACGTCAGCCTCGTCGCGTTCAGCGCCACGGCGTCGGTGGTCATGCCGCCGACGCAGGACCATCTCGCCGTCGAGCGGGCCGTGGACGGGCTCGCGCTCGGCCAGGGCACCGCGATCGGCGAGGCCGTCGTCGCGTCCCTCGAGGCGCTGCGCTCGGTGCCTGGCGAGCAGGGGCTGCCACCGCCGCCGGCCCGGATCGTGCTGCTCAGCGACGGCGCCAACACCAGCGGGCGGCCGGTCGAGCTGGCCCAGCAGGCCGCCCGGGCCGCGGGAGTTCCGGTCTCGACCATCGCCTACGGCACCCAGGACGGCGTGGTGGACGTCGAGGGGCAGCTCATCCCGGTGCCGGTCGACCGGCCGGCGCTGGCCGCCCTGGGCCAGGCGACCGGCGGCGAGGCCTACCAGGCCGAGAGCGGCGACGAGCTCCAGCAGGTCTACGACGACATCGGCAGCCAGGTGGGCACGACCACCGAGCGCCAGGAGGTCACCGCCGTGCTGACCGGGCTGGGGCTGGCGGCGGCCCTGGCCGCTGCCGTCACCTCCCTGCTGTGGTCCCCGCGGCTGCTCTAGGGATCGCCCGAATGGGCAGGGACCTGCTGTGGACCTGACCCTGCCCGATCTCCAGCTCGCCGACGTGGCGTTCGCCGTCGTCGGGATCGCCGCGCTGCTGTCCGCCGTGCTGCCCCGGCTCGTCGAGGGGCGCCGCCCGGTCTCGCTGCCCATCGTGTTCCTGCTGCTCGGCGTCGCGCTCGGGTTCCTCCCCGGGATGCCGGACGTCGACCCGGTGGGCTCGCCGTCGGTCGCCGAGCACGTCACCGAGGTGACCGTCATCGTCGCGCTCATGGGCGCCGGGCTCGGGCTGGACCGGCCGCCGGGCTGGACCCGCTGGGCCAACACCTGGCGGCTGCTGGCCCTCGGCATGCCGCTCACCATCGGCCTCGGCGTGCTGCTCGGCAGCGTCGTGCTGGGCCTGGCCCTGCCGGCCGCGCTGCTGCTCGGCGCCGCGCTCGCGCCGACCGATCCGGTGCTCGCCGGCGAGGTGCAGGTCGGGGAGCCGGCCACCGAGGAGGTCGGCGGCGACGAGCTCGAGCACGCCGAGGACGAGGTCCGCTTCGGGCTGACGAGCGAGGCCGGGCTCAACGACGCGCTCGCCTTTCCCTTCGTCTACGCGGCCATCCTCATGGCCGAGAGGGGCACCGACCCGGGCGGCTGGCTGGGGGAGTGGGTCCTCACCGACGTGCTCTACAAGATCCTCGTCGGAGTGGCCGGTGGCTACGCCGTCGGCCGGGTGCTCGGCCGGCTGGCCTTCTCCTCGCGCCGCAAGGTCCTGCGCCTGTCGGAGCACAGCGAGGGGTTCGTCGCGCTCGCCGCCACCTTCCTGGCCTACGGCCTCACCGAGGTGGCCCAGGGCTACGGCTTTCTCGCCGTCTTCGTCGCCGCGGTCGTCATCCGCGGCTCGGAGCGCTTTCACGGCTACCACCTGGTGCTGCACGACTTCGTCGAGCAGATCGAGCGGCTGCTCACCGTCCTGGTCCTGCTGCTGCTCGGCGCCGCCATCGCCGACGGACTGCTCCGCGACATCGGCCTGCGCGAGGTCGCCGTGGCCCTGCTGCTGCTCCTGGTGGTCCGCCCGCTGGCCGCCGGAGTCGCGCTCCTGCGCTCCTGCGGCACCGTCCGGGAGCGCGCCACCATGGCGTTCTTCGGGGTCCGCGGGATCGGCTCGCTCTACTACGTGGCGTACGCCGCCGGCGCGGCCACCATCGCCGGCACCGCGCAGGTCTGGGCCGTCGTCGGCCTGGTCGTCGCCCTCTCGGTGCTCCTGCACGGCGTCACGGCCGGCCCCGTCATGGCCCGGCTGGATGCCCGGGCCCGGCGCCTGGACGCGGCGCCAGCCCCGGCGGAGGGACGGCGCCGCGCCTGACGCCGCCTACTCGCCGTCCCGGTTGTCGTGCACGACCACCAGCCGGTCCCCGGCGACCAGCGGGTTGCCCTCCGCGCTGCCGAACCGCAGGGCCCGGCCGCCGCGCAGGACGGCCAGCACCAGGTCGTCGCTCTCGCGCGGGTCCCGGCCGATCTCGTCCGGCCGGACCGGGCGCTCGGAGACCTCCAGGCCGGTCTGCGGGACGAGCAGGTCCTCGAGCACCTCGCCGGTGGCCGGGCTGCTCGAGGACAGGGCCAGCAGGCGCCCGGCGGCCTCGGACGACACCACGACGCTGGTCGCGCCGCTCTGCCGCAGCAGCGGGGCGTTCTCGGACTCGCGGACGGCCGAGACGACGGAGGCGGTGGTGTTGAGCTGCCGGACGGTGAGCACGACCAGCACGGCGGTGTCGTCGCGAGCAGCGGAGACCAGCACCCGGTCGGCGTCGCGGACGCGGGCCTGCTCGAGAACGTCCCGGCGGGTGGCGTCCCCGAGCACCGCGGCGAGCCCGTCCTCGTTGGCCTGGGCGATCATCGCCGGGTCGGGATCGACGACGACGATGCGCTGAGCGTCCATGCCCTCGGCGACCAGGGCGCGCACGGCGCTGCGTCCCTTGGTGCCGTAGCCGACGACGACGGTGTGGTCGCGCAAGGTGGCCCTCCAACGGGCGTGCCGGTACTGCTGACGGGTGCGCTCGGTGAGGACCTCGACCGTCGTCCCGACGAGGACGATGAGGAACAGGATCCGCAGCGGCGTCACGACCAGCACGTTGACGAAGCGGGCCTGCTGGCTGGCCGGCGTGATGTCGCCGTACCCGGTCGTCGACAGGGTGACCGTCGCGTAGTAGACCGCGTCCAGCAGCGTGATCGAGTCGTCCACCGCGTCGCGGTAGCCGTGCCGGTCGAGGTAGACGACCGCCACCACGAGAACCAGGCAGCCCAGGGCCAGCGCGAGCCGCTGCAGGATCGCGCGCACCGGGCCGGGCCCGTGCCCGGGCAGCCGGAGCACGCCTGGTGTCGCGCTCATGGCCGAACCGTCACGGTGCTCAGCCGGCGACGGCCCCGGGAGCGGCCCCGGGAGCGGCCCCGGGCAGCGCCTCGGCCACGAGCTCGACCAGCTGCCGGCTGACCTGGTGGCGCCGCTCCAGCTGCACCATGTGGCCGGCGCCCGGGTAGGCGACCAGACGGGCGTGCGGGATCGCGGCCGCGATGGCCTGACTGTGCGACAGCGGGCAGAGCCGGTCCCGGTCTCCGGCGAGCACGACCACGGGGACGTCCGCCAGCGCAGCGAGCGCCGCCCGGCGGTCGTGGTCGTCGAAGGTCGACAGGAAGTACGCGACGGTCTGTGCCGAGCAGCCCGTCATGTCCTCCAGCGTGAGGCGCAGGTCCTCCGGGTGCGCGCCCGGTCCGAAGATCAGGCGGGCGGTGCCCGGCGCGACCCGCCGCGGCTTGCCGGCGAGCTCGTCGCGCAGCGCCTTCTCGTTGAGCCGGGGCAGCGCCCTTTTGAGCAGCGCGGCCACCGGCTTGGGCAGCCCGTGGGTCACGCCAGCCAGCTCGCCGGACGACGTGGCGACGAAGGCCGCGCCGGCCACGCGCGTCCCGAACCACTCCGGCCGCTGCTGGGCCAGGGCCATGATCGTCATGCCGCCCAGGGAGTGCGCGGCGACGACGGCCGGGGCGTCGGGGGAGACCAGGTCCAGCACGGCAGCCAGGTCGCGAGCGAGCTGCTCGATGGTGGCCGCCTCGCGGGAGGTGCGGCCGGAGCGGCCGTGGCCGCGGTGGTCGTACGTCACGACCCTGAGCTCGGGCCGCGCGGCGCACAGGTCACGGACCTGGCCGGCCCAGAGCCGGGAGGACTGCCCGTAGCCGTGCAGGAGCACCACGGTGCCGGCGGCACCGGCCGCGCCGAACTCCTCGACGTGCA
>JAOPWI010000073.1 GCA_025965755.1 Frankiales bacterium
GGTGCTGGCGCCGGTGACGGTCGCACCGGTACCGGTGGCGCCGGGGGCGCTCGCCCGCCGGGCGTACGACGCACCGGCCCGTCCGCCCGGCTGACCCCCTCTGCGACGATCTCCGTCCGGTCGGGACGAGGGGAACAGCAGACGTGCAGAGCGCAGTGGCGTGACCCGGGTCATCGCCGGCGAGGCCCGCGGGCGTCGCCTGCGGGTGCCCGACGGAGTCGGCACCCGGCCCACCAGCGACCGCGCCCGCGAGGGCCTGTTCTCCAGCCTGCAGTCCCTGGTGGACGTCGAGGACGCCCTGGTGCTCGACCTCTACGCCGGCTCGGGCGCGCTCGGGCTCGAGGCGCTGTCCCGCGGCGCCCGCGCCGTGACCCTCGTCGAGGACGAGCCGGCCGCGCTCGCTGCCCTGCGCGACAACGTCGCCGCGGTCGGGCTGCCGGGGGCCGAGGTCGTGGCGGCCCGGGTCGAGCACCACCTCGCGGGTCCGCCGCGGGCGTACGACATCGTGCTGCTCGACCCGCCGTACGAGGTGGACGTCGACCCGGTGCTCGCGGCGCTCCTGCCGTGGCTGTCCGCGGACGCCGTCCTGGCGGTGGAACGTCGGACCCGGGGACCCGCCCCGGCCTGGCCGGAAGGGGTGCAGGCAGTGCGCAGCAGGAAGTACGGAGAGGCGACGCTCTGGTACGGTTCAAGATCATGAGACGGGCTGTGTGCCCCGGGTCCTTTGACCCGGTGACCTTGGGCCACCTCGACATCGTGGGCCGCGCGAGCGCCATCTACGACGAGGTCACCGTCGCCGTTCTGGTGAACAAGAAGAAGTCTTCGCTGTTCACCGTCGAGGAGCGGATCGAGATCCTGCGCGAGGTGACCGCGCACTACGGCAACGTCGTGGTCGACAGCTTCTACGGCCTGCTCGTGGACTACTGCCGCACCAAGCAGATTCCGGTCATCGTCAAGGGCCTGCGCGCCATCAGCGACTTCGACTACGAGCTGCAGATGGCCCAGATGAACCACGGGCTGGCCGGCGTGGAGACGATGTTCATGACGACCAACCCGCTCTACTCGTTCCTGTCCTCCAGCCTGGTCAAGGAGGTCGCGACCTACGGCGGCGACGTGGCCGGGCTCGTCCCCAAGCACGTGCACACCGTGCTGCTGGAGCGGCTGTCCCGCAACGAGGCAGGCTGACCCGTGGACGCCGTCCGCACCAAGCTCGACGAGGTCGTGCGCCTGGTCGAGCAGGCACGGACCATGCCGATGTCGTCGTCGGTGATGCTCCACCGCGGCGAGCTGCTCGGGCACCTGGCCGAGCTGCGCAGCCTGCTTCCGCGGGCGCTCGACCAGGCCCGCGAGGTGCTGGTCGCGCGGGACGCCGTCGTGGAGCAGGGCCGCCGCGAGGCCGAGCGGGTGCTCGCCGAGGCCTACGTGGAGCGCGACCGCCTGGTGCAGCAGACCGACGTCTGGCAGCACGCCGACGCCGAGTCGGCGCGCCTGCTCGACGAGGCCCGGGCCCAGGTGGAGACCATGCGGGTCGAGGTCGAGGACTACGTCGACGCCAAGCTGGCCAACTTCGAGATCGTCCTGCACAAGACGCTGGCGGCCGTCGAGCGCGGCCGGGCCAAGCTGGCCGGCCGGTCCGACCTCGACGAGCTGGCCGGCGCCGAGCCGGACCCCGAGCCGGACGCCCCGCTGCCGCGCTGATCTCGACTCCCCGCGCCACGGACAGGTAGGCTCTCGGACGGCCGTACGCCGTTCAGCGTGCCCGCACCTCGAAGCCTCGACATGAAGACTGGGAGCAAGCAGAGCCGCCTCGACCCCCACCAGCCCCTGGTGCTCGACACGCGCGAGCTCGGGCGACGGCCGGGGTCGATGCGCGCCCTGCACATCACCGCTCCGGCTCCGGCCGGGCTCGGGCTGGTCGACCTGATCGGCGTGCCGCTGGGCGCGCAGCTCGACCTCGACCTGCGTCTGGAAAGCGTCATGGAGGGCGTGCTCGTCAGCGGCACCGTGGCGGCGCCGCTGGCCGGCGAGTGCGGCCGGTGCCTGGAGCCCCTCACCGAAGAGCTGGTGGTGGACCTTCAGGAGCTGTACGCCTACCCGGCGAGCACCTCAGAGGACACGACCGACGACGACGAGCTGTCGCGCATGGACGGCGACCTGCTCGATCTGGAGCCGGCCCTGCGCGACGCTGTCGTGCTGGCGCTACCGCTCACCCCCCTGTGCCGCGAGGACTGCCGGGGGCTCTGCGCCACGTGCGGCGAGCGCCTGGACGACCTGCCCGACGACCACTCGCACGAGGTCGTCGACGCCCGATGGCAGGCCCTGCAGGGCCTGCTGCCGGACAGCACCACCCACCGCTAGACCCCGTTCCCCACCCGCACCCCCCAGGAGAAGCAGCGATGGCCGTCCCGAAGCGCAAGATGTCGCGCAGCAACACCCGCTCGCGCCGTGCGCAGTGGAAGACCGCTGTGCCGGTCCTGACCAAGTGCGACCGCGGCCACACCACCCGCCCGCACACCGTGTGCCCCGAGTGCGGGCGCTACGACGGCCGCACCGTTCTCGCGGTCTGACGCAGATGTCCTCGCCCGCTCGTCCGTGACGCGCGTCGCCCTCGACCTGCTCGGGGGCGACCGCGCGCCCGAGCAGGTGGTCGACGGCGCCCTGCTTTCGGCTGACGAGCAGGGCGGCGTGGACGTCGGTCCGCCGGAGCTGGCGGAGCGGCTACTGGTCGAGCGCGGTGCGCCCGGCCGGCTCGAGGTCGTTGCGGCCAGCCAGGTCGTCGCCATGCAGGAGGACCCGTCCCGCGGCGTCCGCGCCAAGCGGGACGCCACCATCCGCGTCGCCTGCCGGCTCGTCCGGGACGGCGCGGCCGACGCCGTCGTGTCGGTGGGTTCCACCGGCGCCGCCCTGGCCGCGGCCGTGTCCACCCTCGGGCGGCTGCGCGCCATGTCGCGTCCCGCCCTGGGCCTCGTCGTGCCGGCTCAGGCCGGCCCGCTGGTGCTGCTCGATGCCGGCGCCACGGTCGAGGCGACGCCCGAGCTGCTGGGGCAGTTCGCGCTGGTCGGGGCCGCGTTCGCCTCGGTGCGGCTCGGTCTGCCGCGCCCGCGGGTCGGGCTGCTGACCAACGGCCCGCAGCCTGGCAAGGGCGACCAGCTGCGCAAGGATGCCTTCGCCGTGGCGTCCGCCCTGCCGGTCGACGTCATCGGCAACGTCGAGGGCTGTGACGTCCCGGTCGGTGGCCGGGCCGACGTCGTCGTCACCGACGGCTTCACGGGAAACGTGCTGGTCAAGGGGTTGGAGGGAGCCGCCGCGATGCTGTCCGACGTGAGGCGCGAGGCCCTCCTGGCGAGCCCCGAGCGCCGGGCCGCCGCCACGCCGCTGCTGCCCGCCCTCAGCGCGGCGACCGCCCGCCTGCAGCCGGACGTGCTCGGCGGGGGCATGCTGCTGGGTGTGAACGGGGTGGTGGTCGTGGGACACGGGGGCAGCTCGCCGCGCGCGGTCGCGGCGCGCATCGGCGTCGCCGTGCGGGCAGCCCGGGAACGGCTGGTGTCCCGCCTGGCGGCCGCGCTGGACGAGCTGGCCGGTCCCCGGCCGGTGGCCCCATGAGCCCGGCCCTGGACGAGACGGCAGTGCTGGGCGTCGTGCAGCAGGCCGTCGCGACGGTGCTGGAGCGCGACCCGGCCTCGGTGACGCGCGCGACCCGCTTCCGCGAGGACCTGCTGGCCGACTCGCTGGCCCTGGTCGAGATCGTCGAGATCGCCGAGATCGTCGAGGAGACCCTCGCCCCGCTGGCCCGCGAGGGCTTCCACAACCGTGACGAGGATCTTGACGGGCTGGCCACCGTCGGCGAGGCCGTCGACGACGCGGTGGCGCGCCTGTGAGCAGGTCATGAGCGACGCGGTCACGGACGAGCCGTACCTGCTGCTCGAGGCCGCCCTGGGCGCAGAGCTGCCGCGCGAGCTGATGGACCGGGCGCTGACGCACCGCTCGTACGCCTACGAGAACGGCGGGCTGCCCACCAACGAGCGCCTGGAGTTTCTCGGCGACGCCGTGCTCGGCCTGGTGGTGACCGACGCGCTCTACCGCCGCCATCCCGACCTGCCCGAGGGCCAGCTGGCCAAGCTGCGGGCGAGCGTCGTCAACACCCGCGCGCTGGCCGACGTCGCCCGGGCCCTGGGTCTGGGCGAGTGGCTGCGCCTGGGCAAGGGCGAGGAGGTCACCGGCGGCCGCGAGAAGGCCTCGATCCTGGCCGACACCATGGAGGCGCTGATCGGCGCCGTCTACTGCACCTCCGGCATCGAGGGCGCGACCGCGCTGGTCCTCGCGCTGTTCGACCCGCTGATGACCTCGGCGGCCAGCGGCGGCGCGTCGCTGGACTGGAAGACGGCGCTGCAGGAGCTGTCGGCCACCCGGGGGATGGGTGTGCCGGAGTACGTGATCACCGACACCGGGCCCGACCACGCCAAGCACTTCACGGCCGACGTCCGGCTGGGAGGCGTGTCCTACGGCAACGGCGCCGGGCGGAGCAAGAAGGAGGCCGAGCAGCAGGCGGCCTGCACCGCCTGGACCGCCCTGCAGCCCGACGGCTGACCGTGCCGGAGCTGCCCGAGGTCGAGGTGGTGCGGCGCGGCCTGGAGCAGGGGGTGGCCGGCCGCACGGTCACCGCCGTCGAGGTGCGCCACCCGCGCGCGGTGCGCCGGCACGTGGCCGGCGAGGCCGACTTCCGCGGGCTGCTCGAGGGCCGGACCATCACCTCTGCCGAGCGGCGCGGGAAGTACCTCTGGCTGCCGCTGGACTCGGGCGACGCCCTGACCGGCCACCTGGGCATGAGCGGCCAGCTGCTCGTCGTGCCGGGCGACAAGCCGGACGAGACGCACCTGCGCCTGCGGTTCCGCTTCACCGACGGCGGTCGCGAGCTGCGCTTCGTCGACCAGCGGACGTTCGGCGGCCTGGCCGTCGTCGCCGGCGGAGCCGCCCTGCCCTCCACCATCGCCCACATCGCCCGCGACCCGCTCGACCCGGCGTTCGACGACGAGGCGTTCGTGCGGGCGCTGCGGGCGAGGCGGACCGTGGTCAAGCGGGCGCTGCTGGACCAGACTCTGGTCTCGGGCATCGGCAACATCTACGCCGACGAGTCGCTGTGGCGCGCCCGCCTGCACGGCGCCCGGCCGACCGAGCTGATCACCCGCCCGAAGGCCCGTGAGCTGCTGGCCCACGTCCGGGACGTGCTCAGCGAGTCCCTCGCCCAGGGCGGCACCAGCTTCGACGCGCTGTACGTCTCGACCGAGGGGGTCAGCGGGCTGTTCGAGCGGTCGCTGAACGCCTACGGGCGGGAGGGCGAGCCGTGCCCGCGGTGCGGCGCGCCGGTGCGCCGGGAGGCGTTCATGAACCGGTCGTCCTACAGCTGCCCGCGTTGCCAGCCGCGGCCCCGCCCGGGCCGTGGCTGAGCAGCTCCTCCCGCACGCCGTCGGGCCAGCTGCCGTCCGCCTGGCGTGGCGACCACGGCTGCGTGCGCACCCACTGCGATCCGCAACCGGTGCAGGCGAACAGCGGCAGCCCCTCGCGGCAGGCTCGGGTGCGCCGCCAGTCGCACAGCGTCTGACACGGCGAGACGGTCAGCGGCACCGCTGGCTCAGTTGTTGCCGGTGCGGTCGCTGTCCGGCGCCTTGCTCGTCATGTTCTCGCTGGGCGCGACGCCCGGCGTGCCGCCGGTCGGGCCGGGCAGCGGCACGACCAGCGGGGGCGTCTGCAGGTTCTGGTCGCTGGGAAGCGGCTCGGGCGTCCGGGGAACCAGCTGCTGCTCGGCCTCCGGCTGGTCGTCCGGGCGGTTCTGGTTGATGTTGTCCCCGCCCTCACTGCAGCCCGAGAGCAGGAGCAGGAGCGCTGCGGCTCCGGTGGCGGCCAGGACCTGCGGACGGGGCACGGTGGTTCGTTCTCCTTCGGGGCGTACCGGACTCGGGACGACATGGTTCCACGTGCTGCGCCACGCCCCTACCCCGCCCCGCGCGGCCCATCCCCGCCCGCGGCCCCGGTGGCCCGGGGCCCGGCGGGCGGGCCTGTCTCACCGCCCCGCCCGCGAGGCACACCTGCGGGCCGTGACACGTGACCCGATCGTGACCTGAGCCTTGACCGCTCATCCGCCGCCTGTCACCATGAGGCCTGCACGCGCGAGGTCTTCCGGGCCCGTAGAGGGTCACGAGGACCCCCGTGCTGGACACCCCCTCAACGTGGAGGACGACAACCATGGCCAAGGCCCTGTTCGGGCACGTCGGCATCGGCAACGACCTGCGATTGCTCGCAGAGGTGCGCCGCCTGCGCGGCCGCGTCGCGGAGCTGGAGGCGCAGGTCGCCCGGCTGCACGCCCACGAGACGGTGACGGACGACGACCTGCGCCTGCTCACGCTCGACGAGCAGCTCAGCGAGACGCAGCCGGCCTTCAGCTAGCCGTCCCGCCTGCGACGAGGGGCCGCTCCGCGACAGCGCGGAGCGGCCCCTCGTCGTTGTGTCACGGCCGGTTCGGCGGGCCGGCGGCCGGTAGGGTCGGCCTGGCCTTCCCCGGCCCCCGTCCCGGCCTGTCCCCGGGCCCCGTCGAACGGCTGCCGTGCACCTCAAGAGCCTGACCCTCAAGGGCTTCAAGTCCTTTGCGTCGCCGACGACGCTGCGCTTCGAGCCGGGCATCACCTGCGTCGTGGGCCCCACCGGCTCGGGCAAGAGCAACGTCGTCGACGCGATGGCGTGGGTGCTGGGCGAGCAGGGGGCCAAGGCCCTGCGCGGCGGCAAGATGGAGGACGTCATCTTCGCCGGCACGCCCGGCAAGCCGCCGCTGGGCCGGGCCGAGGTCACGCTCACCATCGACAACACCGACGGCGCGCTGCCGATCGAGTACGCCGAGGTGACGATCAGCCGGCTGATGTTCCGCGACGGGGCGTCGGAGTACGCCATCAACGGCAGCAAGTGCCGGCTGGTCGACGTGCAGGAGCTGATGAGCGACAGCGGCATCGGCCGCGAGCTGCACGTCGTCGTCGGCCAGGGCCAGCTCGACGCGGTGCTGTCCGCGCGGCCCGAGGACCGGCGGGCGTTCATCGAGGAGGCCGCCGGTGTCCTCAAGCACAAGAAGCGCAAGGAGAAGGCGCTCCGCAAGCTCGACGCCATGCAGGCCAACCTCACCCGGCTGCAGGACCTCACCGTCGAGCTGCGCCGCCAGCTCAAGCCGCTCGGCCGCCAGGCCGAGGTCGCCCGCCGCGCCCAGCAGGTCCAGTCCGACCTGCGCGACGCCCGGCTGCGGCTGCTCGCGGACGACCTGCTCGGCCTGCGCACGGCGCTGGAGGCCGAGGTCCGGGACGAGGCGGCGCTGCGCGAGCGGCGGGCCCAGGTCGAGGAGCAGCTGGGCCAGGCCCAGGCCCGCGAGGCCGAGCTGGAGGCCGCCGCGGCCGAGCAGGTGCCGCGGCTGACCCGGGCGCAGGAGACCTGGTACCGGCTGTCCGCCCTCGAGGAGCGCCTGCGGGGCACTGCCACGCTGGCCACCGAGCGCCGCCGCCACCTCACCTCGCAGCTGCCCGAGCAGGCCCGCCCGGGGCGCGACCCCGAGGCGCTGGAGCGCGAGGCGGTGGCCGTGCGCGAGCAGGAGCGCGAGCTGGCCGACCAGCGCGCCGCCGACACCGAGCGGCTGCAGGACGCCGTCACCCGGCGGACCGACCTCGAGGCGGCGCTGGCCAGCGAGGAGAAGGCCCTGGTCGCGGCCGCCCGCGCGGTGGCCGACCGGCGCGAGGGG
>JAOPWI010000084.1 GCA_025965755.1 Frankiales bacterium
GCGCCGGCTGCGTCCCGAGGCGGCGGTCGGTCCGTCCCGCCGGGCGCCCCGCGGACGCGATGCGGTGGGCACCGGTCACCCTGAGCTGGACCGGGTGCTGGCCGGCCGCGCCGCCCCGGTCGTGCCCGCGCAGACCAGGAGCGACCGCGTCAGCTCAGCCTTCTCCGGGGCGCTCGACGGGGCCCCCGCGCTGCTCGACCGGACCGATCTGCGGCTGCCGCCGGAGGCGTACGCCGAGGTTCTCGGCAGCGTGCCGGCGGCGCCCGCGGCCGCCGCCCTCGTCGTCACGCCACCACGACCGTTCCTGCGGTGGGACCCGGTGCTGGACCCGGTGGTCGTGCCGCGCCACCCCTACACCGACGGCGAGTCACAGCTGCGCCTGGTGCTGCGCAGCGGCGTCGAGGCGGACGGCACGGTGGTGCCGCCCGCGGAGTACGCCGCGGCCGTGCGGGCGGCGCACCCGGAGCTGGCGCTGCTCTGGCGCGAGGACAGCTCGCGCCACCTGGCGCCGCCCAAGACCAGCCAGCTCACGGCGGAGCAGCACGGCCTGCTCGACGCGGCGATCGGGCCGGGCTCGCCCGAGGCGCGCAGGCGTGCCCTGGCGGTGTCGCTGCGTGACGCCGGGACGCTGTTCGACACCACCATCGCCGACCTGGAGTCGCCCGGCGTGCGCCATCCCCAGCCGGGCGTGCGCTTGCATGTCGGCCCCACGGCCGACCCGCCGCAGCACGCCGACGCCGCGGACCTGCCGCGCGGCGACGCGCCCTCGACGGGGCAGTACGTCGTGCACGAGGTCGACAGCCTGGTCGTGCCCTACCTCCCGGACCCGCTGGCCGTCGGGCTCT
The DNA here is from genome assembly GCA_025965755.1 of Frankiales bacterium. Lineage (GTDB taxonomy): Bacteria > Actinomycetota > Actinomycetes > Mycobacteriales > SCTD01 > RYN-170. The sequence goes on from JAOPWI010000084.1 coordinate 846, forward strand.
GCCTGGTCTTCCCGGACGCCCGGCCCGGCGGGCACCTGAGCGGGCTGCTCGCGGTCGAGGGCACCACGCTGCGATACCGCGGCGCGTGGCCCGAGCCGGCGCCCTACCGGCTGGTGCTGGCGACGGGCTCCGAGCTGCACGCCCAGGTCGAGCAGGACGTGCTCACGGTCACCGTCCCGCCGGGAGAGCAGCTGCGGTTCCGGCTGTCCTCCTGTCTGGACCCGGCCCAGCTCGACCTGCTCGGGCTCTGGCGGTCGCTGCCGGCGGCGCTGACCGGGAACGCCGCGGTGCGCGAGGCGGCGGCCGACGGCTGGCTGTGGTGGCTGACGCCGGCCACCGAGGTGGTCCTCGTCCACGCCGTGCCACGCCCCGTCACCGTGCCGCGGTTTCTGGCCCTGACCCCGGAGCGCGCCCCCGACGCCACGACGGCGACGCTGATCGGCGCGGTCGACGTGCACGGTCCGAGCACCGGCCGGCTCGATGTCGAGGCGGTGTGGACCGAGCAGCACGACGACCCGGCCAAGCCGGCACCCGAGACGCTGCGGCTGGAGGCGGTCGCCTGCGGGACGACGGTGTCCGCAGACGAGGACGTCGTCGTGCTGATGCACGCCGACGGCAGCCTGCCGGTGGCCGACGGGCCGGCGCTGCGGCTGCACGCGGCGGTGCACGCGTTCGGCGACACCCGTCACCGGACGGTCGACTACCGGGCGCGGGCGACGACGCGCTACCGGGAGTTCTTTCCGCACCCGGTGGTGCCGACCCGGGACGACCTGTCGGTCGTGTCCGCGCCGCGCACGGTGTCGGTGCCGAGCACCGCCCGGCCGGCCCGCGCGTCGGTGCACGACGTGCTGCCGCTGTTCCGCTGGTCGCAGAGCACCCGCAGCGGCCAGCCGTTCGCCGTGCAGCGCACCCGGCGGGCCGGCCTGCGCCTCTACCTCGACCGGCCGTGGTTCAGCAGCGGTGACGGCGAGCTGCTCGCCGTGCTCGTCCCGGCAGGTGCGCCCAGCGCCGGCACGAAGCGGTCCGTCAGCGCCTGGGGCAGCGACCCGGTGTGGGCGCAGGACGGTCCGGCGCGCGAGCACCTGCTCCCCCTGGACGGGCTGCTGCACCTCGTCGGGCTCGACGACCGGCGCACCCCCGGACGGCCGGTCGGTCCCCCGGTGCCGCTCACGCTGCCCGGGGCGGGCCCGGTGCTGGCCGTGGGCTACCAGCCCGAGTTCATGCCCGAGCGCGGCCTGTGGTGCGTCGACGTGGCACTCGACCCGGGCACGGCGTTCTGGCCGTTCGTCCAGCTGGCCGTCGCGCGCTACCAGCCGGACTCGCTGCCCGGGCTGCAGCTGGGACCGGTGACGGTCTGCGAGTGGGCGCAGCTGGCCCCGGAGCGCGCGCTGACCGTGGCGCGCACCGACGAGACGCACGTTCAGCTGACGCTGAGCGGCCCGGTCGGCACGCCGCGCGGGCTCACCCGCCGGCCGGACCGCGAGCGGGTGGACACCTTCGCGGAGCTGCTCGGGCAGTCGCGGACCGTGCGCGCCCGGCTCGAGCGGCGCGACCCGACGGTCGGCACCGACCTCGGCTGGCAGGTCGAGGCGGTCACCGTGCTGCCGGTCCAGGGAGTCGCCGGCACCCGCGTCACGTGGGCCGGCGCCCTGCAGGTGCCGGAGAACCGGCCGGCCCGGCCGGGCCACCAGCTCGACCTGCGGGTGGTGCTCGAGGAGGAGGAGCGGCTGCCCGCCGACCCGTCGCCGCAGGGACAGGAGCGCACCTCGTCGCGGGTGGTCTACCGGGACGAGGTGGCGCTGTGAGCGCACCGCGTCGGCCCGGGTGGTCCCGGACGGCCCCGACCGGCCGCCCCCGCTCCGGCAGGGCCGGCTACCGCCGTCCGCAGCTCAGGCGCGCAGCACGGTGCGGAACGCGCGCACCGCGACCGACAGGGCGGCCAGGTCGCAGGCCTCGCCCCGGGCCACCTCGGTGAGCAGCGCGCCGGCCTGGACCAGCGCCGGCCCGTGGTGCTCGCGCCACGCGGCCAGCCGCTGCGCCGGCGGCCCCGGCTCGGTCGTGGTGAGCACGTCCGACGTCAGCCCGGCGACGCCGGCGTAGAGGTCCTCGCGCAGCGCCGACCGGGCGAGGGACTGCCAGCGGTCGGCGCGCGGCAGGGCGCTCACCCGGCCCAGCCAGGCGTCGACGCCGAACTCGGCCGCGAGCGCGAAGTGCAGCTCGGCCACCTCGGCCGGCGGGCGCTCGAGGGCGGCCGCGAGCTCGACGACGTGCAGCAGCGGAAAGCTGTGCAGCAGGGCGGCTGACCGCTCGGCGAGCGGGCCGGGCACCCCGCGGTCGAGCAGCGCCTGCTCGACGCCGCGCAGAAAGGCCCGCTCGTCGCTCTGCACCAGGCGCGGCACGCTCGGCAGCAGCCCGGCGACCACCGGCCCGAAGCGGGCCAGCTCGGCGTCCACGTCGAGCGAGGCCCGCCGGGCACGCAGGAACCACCGGGTCACGCGGTCGACCAGGCGGCGCCCCTCGACGTGCAGGGTCACCTGCACGTCGGTGCCCACCTGCCCGTCCAGCTGCTCGATCGCGTTCCAGTAGTCGCCGAGCCCGAACACCTCCCGCGCGAGCACGTACGCCCGCACGATCTCGTCCGTGCCCGCCCCCGTCTCGTCACGGGCGCGGAAGGCGAAGGTGATGCCGGCCCGGTTGACCAGGTCGTTGACGATCCCGGTCGTCACGATCTGCCGGCGCAGCGGGTGGTCGGCCAGGCGGTCGCCGTACCGCTCGGTGAGCTGCGGCGGGAAGTAGCGGCGCAGCTCACCCTGGAACCACGGCTCGTCCGGAATGCTCGACTCCAGCACCTGCGGCTTGAGCGAGTTCTTGGCGTACGCCGCCAGCACCGACAGCTCGGGTGAGGTGAGGCCGGTGCCGGCCGACGCGCGAGCCTCGAGCTCCCGGCCCGACGGCAGGAACTCGATCTCGCGGTTCAGGACACCGGCCACCTCCAGCTCGCGCAGGTAGCGGCGGTGCACGCCGACCAGTGCCGGAGCCGACGCCCGGGCGTTGCCCAGCAGCACGTTCTGCGCGTAGTTGTCCCTCAGCACCAGGCGGGCCACGTCGTCGGTCATCTCGGCGAGCAGCGCGTCACGCCCCTGCGGTGTGAGGGCGCCGTCGCGCACCACCCGGTCGAGCAGGATCTTGATGTTCACCTCGTGGTCGGAGCAGTCCACGCCGGCGGAGTTGTCGATCGCATCGGTGTTGAGCTTCACGCCGGCCCGGGCGGCCTCGATCCGGCCGAGCTGGGTGAACCCGAGGTTGCCCCCCTCACCGACCACCCGGCAGCGCAGCTGCGCGCCGTCGACGCGGACGGCGTCGTTGGCCTTGTCACCGACGTCGCCGTGGCTCTCGGCCGCGGACTTCACGTAGGTCCCGATCGCGCCGTTCCAGAGCAGGTCGACGGGGGCCAGCAGCACCGCGGTCAGCAGCTGCATCGGGGGCAGCGCGGCCACCGTGTCGGGCAGGCCCAGACGGGCCCGCACCTGGGGGGACACCGGCACCGACTTCGCCGTGCGCGGGTACACGCCGCCGCCGGGCGACAGCAGCGCGGAGTCGTAGTCGGCCCAGGACGACCGGGGCAGCGCGAAGAGCCGGGCGCGCTCGGCGTAGGACGTCTCCGGGTCGGGGTCCGGGTCGAGGAACACGTGCCGGTGGTCGAACGCGGCGACGAGGCGCAGCGAGCGCGACAGCAGCATCCCGTTGCCGAAGACGTCACCCGACATGTCGCCGATGCCGACGACGGTGACCTCCTGCGTCTGCGTGTCGACGCCGAGTTCGCGGAAGTGCCGCTGCACCGACTCCCAGGCGCCGCGCGCGGTGATGCCCATCGCCTTGTGGTCGTAGCCTGCCGAGCCGCCGGAGGCGAACGCGTCGCCGAGCCAGAAGCCGTATTCAGCGGCCAGCCCATTGGCGATGTCGGAGAACGTGGCCGTCCCCTTGTCCGCCGCCACCACGAGGTAGGAATCGTCGTCGTCGTGCCTGACAACGTCCGACGGCGGCACTACAGTTTCCTTCCCGCCCTCGGCCACGAGGTTGTCCGTGAGATCCAGCAGGCCGCGAATGAACGTCTTGTAACTTTCCACCCCCTCGGCCAGCCAGGCCGCCCGGTCCGCCGTGGGGTCCGGGAGCCGCTTGGCAAAGAAGCCGCCCTTGGCGCCCGTGGGGACAATCACCGCGTTCTTCACGGTCTGCGCCCTAACCAGGCCGAGGATTTCCGTCCGGAAGTCCTCACGGCGGTCGGACCAGCGCAGGCCGCCGCGGGCCACCTTGCCGAAGCGCAGGTGCACGCCTTCAACCCGCGGGGAGTAGACCCAGATTTCAAACATCGGCCGCGGAAACGGCAGCCCGTCAATCTTGGCGGGGTCAAGCTTGAAGCTCAGGTGAGGCTTGTACTGGTAATAATTCGTGCGGAGCGTGGCCTCGATCAAGTTGGCGAATGTGCGCAGGACACGGTCGGCGTCGAGCGTTGCCACCTCCTCGATGGCAGCCGCAAGTTGCACGCGGACTTTGGCCTGGGCGGCAGGCCGCTCGTCCCCGGCCAGGGCCGGATCGAACCGGGACGCGAAAAGCTCCGTCAGTGCCCTGGTGACGTCAGGGTTCGCGAGCAGGGTGTCCGCCACGAAGCCCGTCGAGTTGGTGTTTCCCATTTGCCGCAGGTACCGCGTGTAAGACCTCAGCACCGTGATCTGGCGCCAATGGATCCCCTCGCGCAGCACCAGCCGGTCAAGGCTGTCCGATTCGACCGCTCCGGAGACGGCAGCCCCGAACGAGTCCGCGAGCAGTTCGCCGGTGGCGATCGGATCGACTCCTGCGGGGTACTTCAGCCCGAGGTCGTACAGGAAGAAGTCGCGACCGTCCGCTGTCTCGATTTCGAAGGGCCGCTCGTCGAGCACCTCGAGTCCCAGGTTATGGAAGTAGGGCAGGATCTGGCTCAGGCTCTTGGGCTCGAGCATGTACAGCTTGACGCGGGCGTCCTCCTCCAGGTCCTCCCCGGCCCCCTTGGGCAGGTAGACGTGGACGCCCGGGCGTTCCTGCCGGGCGCCGGTGACGCGCTCTGCTTCGGCGCCGTATTTCTCGAACCTGGCGATGTCCTCCAGCGCATCCTCTACCTCGTAGTCCACGCGGTAGCCGGCAGGGAAGGCCTCGGACCAGATGCCGGCGAGCTCCTTAGACTGCTGGCCGGCCGCGCCGCTGCGCAGGACTTCGGCGACGCCTTCGCTCCAGGAGCGGGCCGCACGGACCAGCCGGCGTTCGAGCTCTTCGGCGTTGACATGGCTGACGTCGGCGTCCTTGGGCAGGCGGATCCGGTAAAAGAGCCTGGCGAGGGCGGACTCGGTCATCCTGGCCTCATAGTCGATGCTCTCCGCCTTGAAGGTGGAGCGAAGTTCCTCCTCGATGCGGAGCCGGACATTGGTGGTGTACCGGTCACGCGGCAGGTAGATCACCGCGGACATAAACCGGCCGTAAATATCCGGGCGGAGGAACAACCTGGTCCGCCGCCGCTCCTGCAGCCTCTGGATACCCGCCGCAGTCGCCGCCAGGTCCTCGACTTCGATCTGGAACAGCTCATCGCGCGGGTACGTCTCCAGGATGCCGAGTAGATCCTTGCCGGAATGCGAATCCGGCGGGAACCCGGCGCTGCCGAGCACCGCTTCCACCTTCTCCCGCACGATGGGGATGTCGCGCACCGACCCTGCATAGGCGCTGGTGGCAAACAGGCCGATGAAGCGGCGCTCGCCGTTGACGTTGCCCGCGGCGTCAAAACTCTTGACGCCAATGTAGTCCAGGTACGCGGGACGGTGGACAGTGGACCTGGAGTTCGCCTTGGTGATGACCAGCGCACGCTTTTCGCGCGCTTTCTTCCGGCCGGCATCGGTCAGGTGCTGCAGATGCGGGGCCCCTGCCTTTTCCCGAAGCAGGCCCAGCCCGCTGTCCTCCCGCAGCTCCAGTAAGTCCTCGCCGTCGACGTTGACGAGGTCGTACTCGCGGTATCCCAGGAATGTGAAGTTGCCGTCGTCGAGCCAGCGCAGCAGGTCCTTCGCCTGCCGCAGCTCGGCGATCTGCGCCGGATTCGCTACCTGGTCCAGGCTCGCCGCAATCTGCATGGCCTTGTTCCGCATCTTGGGCCAGTCCTCGACGGCGGCGCGCACGTCCGCCAGGACACGGTCCAGGCCCGCCAGCAACGACGCCCGGGCTTCGTCAGAAACGCGGTTGATTTCCACCGCGATCCAGGACTCCATGTGGGACGTGTTTTCGCCTTGGGCAATAAGGTGGGACATCAGCGGCATGGCGGCGGTGTCGCCGCTGGAGAGCCCGATGTGGGAGGGCACCCGGTCCACCTTGACCAGTTCTCCGGTTTCCCTGTTCCGGGTGACAACAAAGAGCGGGTGCAGGACGAGGCGGATGGCTGCCTTCTGGCGGACGAGTTCGGCATTGACCGAGTCCACGAGGAAAGGCATGTCGTCCGTGACAACGTAAACGACGCTGCTGTCTTCCTCATTGGCGATGTCAACGTTTGCATGGCCGGGCCGCCGGTGGGCAGCGACGTGCCGGTGGGTCTCGGCGCGGCTGGCGAGTAGGTCATGGGAGTAGCTCCGGGCATCCTCTTCAGCAAGATGCTGATAGTAGTCCCCCAGAAATCCCTCCCGGTCCCCAAGTGCTACGGACTGATCCTCCACGCTGGATCCAGACGACATCGACAAACGCCTCCATCACAAAAATTTGACGCTGCACCGTTGCAGCTCCTACGGCGAGCCTAACCCTTTAGCCGGCGCAGTGCGGTGGTAGAAAATCCAGAGGATCTGCCGAATCGCTGGACAGGTGCACAAACCAATTCCGCGATTGCCCGCCTGAGTTTGGACTCAGGGGCTGTTTCGAGCAATAACGACCCCGCCAGGAGAGCCGCGTCCGCCGCGGC
>JAOPWI010000096.1 GCA_025965755.1 Frankiales bacterium
GGGCTCCCGCTCTCGGCCGCGCTGCCCACGGCTGCGGACGCGCCGGACGCGATCGGGGAGGCCGTGGACGTGTGGCTGGTGGAGCGGTCCGCCTCGGCCGGTCGGCCGGTGGAGGTGCACCGGCTCCGGCTCCGGGTCGGGCAGGAGCAGTGGTCCGCCCCGCACGCGCCCGGCGTGACCGAGCAGGTCCTGCTGGTCACCGGCCGCGCCGCGATCGGCCCGGAGGGCGCGGAGCTCGGTCCCGGCGAGACCCTGACGTACGACGGGGCGCGGCCGCACCTGTGGCGAGCGCTCGGCAGCGAGCCCGCCTCCGCCCTGCTGGTGATGCGCTACCCCTGAACCGGCGCAGGACAGGCAGCCACCGGGCCGGAGGGCCGAGCCGCTCAGCCCGCGGTCATGTCCACGAAGCGGCTGTAGTGGCCCTGGAAGGCCACCGTGATCGTGTCGGTCGGGCCGTTGCGGTGCTTGGCCACGATGAAGTCGGCCTCGCCGGCGCGCGGGCTCTCCTTCTCGTAGACGTCCTCACGGTGGAGCAACACGACCATGTCCGCGTCCTGCTCGATCGAGCCTGACTCGCGCAGGTCGGACAGCTGCGGCTTCTTGTCGGTGCGCTGCTCCGGGCCACGGTTGAGCTGGCTCATCGCGATGACCGGCACCTCGAGCTCCTTGGCCAGCAGCTTGAGCTGGCGGGACAGCTCGGAGACCTCCTGCTGGCGGCTCTCGGCCTTCTTGTTGCCGCTCATCAGCTGGAGATAGTCGATGACCACCAGGCGCAGGTCGTGGCGCTGCTTCAGCCGCCTGGCCTTGGCCCGGATCTCCATCATCGACAGGTTCGGCGAGTCGTCGATGAACAGCGGCGCCTCGGCGACCTCGCCCATGCGGCGGGCCAGCCGGGCCCAGTCGTCGTCGGTCATCATGCCGCTGCGCATGTGGTGCAGCGGCACCCGCGCCTCCGCCGAGAGCAGGCGCATGGTGATCTCGGTCTTGCTCATCTCGAGCGAGAAGATCGCGCTGGTCATGCCGTTCTTGATGGAGCAGCTGCGGGCGATGTCCAGCCCGGCGGTCGAGTTGTGGGTGGGAACCATGGACCGGGTCGCGAGGTACATGTGGTCCTCGTTGTCCACCGTCACGCACCGCACCGGCACGGACGGGATCGCACGCACCTCGGTGAGGTAGCGCAGCCCGGTCCTGGCCGCGGCGCGACAGCGCTCCTTGTGCACGAGCTTCTTGCGCTCGAGCCGGAACACCTCCTCCGCCGTGGTGACCGTGAGCGTGTACGCGGTGGCGGGCGCGTCCGGACGCCCCCGCAGCGACCGCTCCCGCACCGTGCACCGGTAGCCGAGACCGACGACCAGGTCGTGCACGTCCTGGACGAGGCGCTGCGAGGTGACGGTGAACGCGATGCCTCCGCCGGGCGTGACCGTGCCGTCGATGTCCAGCAATCCGGCGAGCAGGGCTCGGCGCTGGGCCACGCTCGCCCGCAGGTAGGCCGCGGGAATGTGCTTGTCACCGAGCACGGACAGCCGGCGAAGCCGCGCGGTGACGGTGGCGTGGTCGTCCCGGCAGGCCGGGCCGCGCTGCGGCCCGCTGGCGCCAGCGCTGCCGTCGGGGCAGCTCGGTCCCGGGGCCGCAGCGGACCCGGCGGTCGGGTCGACGAGGGAGTAGCTCGACGGCTGAGCGTTCGGCCGGGCCTCGACGCCTTCGGCCTCGATGTACAGGATCATCTCGGAGTCGGCGGTGCTCAGGCTGGCGCCTGCGCCGTCGCCGGCGCCGAGCCAGGCGCCGAAGGTGTAGGGCGGAATCGGGAGGTCGGCCGCGGGCAGCTCCAGGGGCCGCGTCGTCGGGACGCTGTGGTTCACGCGCCGGTCGGCAGTGCCGCAGCGCACCGTGGCAGCCAACTGCTCGGTGGTGCGCACCGAGCCCGGGCCTGGCACGGCCGCCCGGCGCTGCGCCCTCGTGTGCGTGCGCCACAGGTGCAGGGCGTCCGCGACGACGGTCGTGCCGTCGTCGAAGGTGAGCTCGTAGCAGGGCCGGTCCAGCAGGACGTCGGTGGCCGCCACCACCCTGGTCGGCCTGCCGTCGGCGTCGACCAGCTGGTCGCCCACCTGGACCTCGCCCATGGTCGTCCACCCGCTGGGCGTCGGCAGCGGCGTGTCCAGGGCCAACGCCTTGCCCATACCGGGCCGGCCGGCCAGGACGATGAGCTGGCCGGGATGCAGGCCGTTGGTCAGCGCGTCCAGGTCGGCGAAACCGGTGGGAACACCGCTCATCTGGCCGCTGCGGTCGCTGATGGCCTCCAGCTCGTCCATCGTCGGCTGCATGAGCTCCTCGAGCAGCGTGTAGTCCTCGCTGCTGCGGCGCTCGGTGACGTCGTAGATGGCCTGCTGGGCCCGGTCCACGATGTCGTCGACCTCGCCGCCACCGGCCGCGTAGCCCAGCTGCACGATGCGCGTGCCGGCCTCGACCAGCCGGCGCAGCACGGCCTGCTCGGCGACGATCTTCGCGTACCAGCCGGCGTTGGCGGCGGTCGGGACGCTGGACAGCAGCGTGTGCAGGTACGGCGCGCCGCCGATGCGCGACAGGTCACCGCTCTTCTGCAGAAACGACGAGACCGTGATCGGGTCGGCCGGCTCACCCTTGCCGTAGAGGTCCAGGATCGCCTCGTAGATCGTCTGGTGCGCCGGCCGGTAGAAATCGGGTGCCTTGAGCACCTCGACGACGTCGGCGATGGCGTCCCGGCTGAGCAGCATGCCGCCCAGCACGGACTGCTCCGCCGGGACGTCCTGGGGCGGCGTCCGCTCGAACTCGACGGCACCGCCGCCCTGCCGGTGGGCCTGGGTCGGAAGCTCGACGACCCCGTCGCTCACGCTGCGTCCTTCTCTCCGTACGACTGCCCGAACCGGCGCGCGCCACCCGCTCCGGCGCCGTCCGCAGGCACCGTTCTACCGGTCCCCAGCACCCCATCCCGGCGTGTCGTGGCGACCGTCTCAGCCAGCCTGTGGATGCGCCTGTGGGCGCGGTGGGGACCGGAGCGGGGGAAGCTGTGGACAGATCTGGGGACGGCCTGTGCAGTGCCGGACCCGGCGGAAGGGATCACCGCCGCCACCTGCCCACAGGCTTGTCCCCAGGCTGTGGACAAAGAAAGTGCCTCCGGGAGCCCACTCCGTCACGGCTCGCCATCGCGCAGGCACGCTGTGCGACGGCCGAGGTGGCCAGCCCCGGGTCAGGGGAGCGCGGCGGCGGGACCGTCATCGGCTGAGCAGACCACCCGGCACCGACAGTTCCCGGCCCGCCGGCTCCGGCCGCCCGGGCGCCGGGTTCGCCCGACCTCCGGGGCCATCCCGCGGCCTCTCGCCGCGGCCGACCTCGCGGCCGATCTCGCGGCCGATCTCGCGCGGCCCCGGCGGGCCGG
>JAOPWI010000106.1 GCA_025965755.1 Frankiales bacterium
GTGCGCCGGCGCCGGCGCGCGACGCGGGAGCACGTGACGCGCCGGCCGTCGCCGGGTGCACCAGCCCCCCGCCCCCGCGCAGGCCGACCAGCCGCACCAGCTCGTCGTACGCCGGCTGGCCGACGAGCGCGGCCAGCTCCGGGCCGTAGGTGACGTACAGCGGCTCCGCTGCCACGTGCGCGTCCGGCGAGGACGTGCACCACCAGTGCAGGTCGGCGCCACCGGGACCCCAGCCGCGCCGGTCGAACTCGCCGATCGAGGTGACCAGCACCCGCGACTCGTCCGGCCGGTCGACCCAGTCCTGCGTACGCCGCACCGGCAGCTGCCAGCAGACGTCGGGCTTGGTCTCGAGCGGGTGCCGCCCGGTGCGCAGCGCGAGCGCGTGCAGCGCGCAGCCGTCGCCGCCGGCGAACCCGGGGCGGTTGAGAAAGACGCAGGCGCCGTCGACCGTGCGGGTGCGGTGCGCCGGCTCGCCCTCCAGCTCGTCCAGCTCGCTGATGCCCTGGCGACGGCCGGTGTCGGCGTGCTGCCAGTCCTTCTTCTTGAGCTGCTGGGCGAAGGCGGTGACCCGCTCCTCGTCCTCGTCGTCGGCCCAGAACGCCCCGTGGCTGCAGCAGCCGTCGTCGGCCCGCCCCTCGATGACGCCCTGGCAGCCCCGGCCGTAGACGCAGGTCCACGACGACAGCAGCCAGGTCAGGTCGGCGCGCACCAGGTGCGCGGCGTCGGCCGGGTCGACGAACTCGACCCAGTCGCGCGGGAAGTCCGGCGCGACCTCCGGCCGCACGCCCGGCATGCCCAGGTCCGTCACAGGCTGAGCGTACGGTTCCGCCCATGCGGCTCGGCGTGCTCGACGTGGGCTCCAACACGGTCCACCTGCTCGTCGTCGACGCGCACCGCGGCGGGCAGCCCGATCCGGTGCGCTCCCACAAGGAGGAGCTGCGGCTCGCCGAGCTGCTCCAGCAGGACGGCGCCCTGGGGGCCACCGGCACCGACGTGCTCGTCGGCGCGGTTCAGCGCGCCAGCAAGGCAGCCGAGGCCGAGGGCGTCGAGGACCTCGTCGCGTTCGCGACCTCGGCCGTCCGCGACGCGACCGACAGCGCGCAGGTGCTCGAGGCCGTGCGGACCCGCTCCGGCGTTCAGCTGGAGGTGCTGCCGGGTGAGGACGAGGCCCGGCTCACCTTCCTGGCGGTCCGGCGGTGGTACGGCTGGAGCGCCGGGCGGCTGCTCTGCCTGGACATCGGCGGCGGGTCGCTCGAGCTGGCCGCCGGGACGCACGAGGAGCCCGACGTGGCGGTGTCCCTGCCGCTGGGCGCCGGGCGCATCAGCCGCGACCGGCTGCCCGGCGATCCGCCGAAACGGCGCGACGTCGACGCCGCCCGGGCCCACATCCGCGAGCTGCTGCAGGGCGCCGTTCCCGCGCTGCTCGCGCCCGGCCCGCCGGACCTGGCGGTGGTCACCTCCAAGACGTTCCGCAGCCTGGCCCGGCTCGACGGGGCGGCGCCCTACAGCGAGGGGCCGCGGGTCCCGCGGGTGCTGACCCGCCGCGGCCTGGCCCGGGTGGTGCCGCTGCTGGCCGCCATGCGCGCCGAGGACCGGGCCCGCCTGCCCGGGGTCTCGCCCGGCCGCGCGGCGCAGCTGCTCGCCGGAGCGCTGGTGGCCTACGAGGCGCTCGATGCCCTCGGCCTGGACGAGGTGTCGGTCTGCCCGTGGGCCCTGCGCGAGGGCGTGACGCTGCGCCGCCTCGACTGGCTGGCCGGGACGTGAGCCGTGCCACGTAGGCTCGCCGCGTGACCGCGGTGCGTTCCGATCAGGCCTCGCCGGCCGTGGCGGACACCGGTGCCCGGGTGGCGCTGTCGACGGCGAGCGTCTACCCGGAGTCGACCGCCAACGCCTTCGAGATCGCCGCGCGGCTCGGCTACGACGGCCTGGAGGTCATGGTCTGGGGCGACCCGGTCAGCCAGGACGTCAACGCGCTGCAGCGGCTCGTCGACTACCACCAGATTCCGGTGCTCGCGCTGCACGCGCCGTGCCTGGTGATCACGCAGCGGGTGTGGGGCACCGACCCCTGGGCCAAGCTGGTGCGCAGCAAGGACGCCGCCGAGCAGCTGGGCGCCGAGACCGTCGTGGTGCACCCGCCGTTCCGCTGGCAGCGCGACTACGCCCGGCAGTTCCTCGGCGGCGTGCAGCAGATGGCCGACGAGACCGACGTGCGCTTCGCCGTGGAGAACATGTTCCCGCTGCGCGCCCGCGGCCGGGAGGTCTCGCCGTACGCCCCCGACTGGGACCCCACCACCGAGGACTTTCCGCACTTCACCCTGGACCTGTCGCACACCTCGGTGAGCCAGTCCGACGCCCTGGAGATGGCCGCCACCATGGGCGACCGGCTCACGCACGTCCACATCGCGGACGGCACGGGCACGGGGCGCGACGAGCACCTGGTCCCGGGCCGGGGCACCCAGCCGTGCGCGGAGGTGCTCGAGGGGCTGGCCGTGCAGGGGTTCGGCGGCCTGGTCGTGGTCGAGGTCAACACCCGCCGCAGCGAGGACCGGGCCGAGCGCGAGGCCGACCTGGCCGAGGCGCTCGCCTTCACCCGGCTCAACCTGGCCGCACCCGTCGTCGGCGACACGAGCAGCTGGCGGCGGTGACCGGAGGGCCGGGCGCTCGCGCGGCCGCTCCGGGCGCTGGGCCGTAGGCTCGTGGCATGCAGGTCGCCCGTACGCCCGAGGAGCGGTTCGCCGGCCTTCCCGGCTACCCGTGGCAGCCGGCGTACGTCCGGACCTCCGACGGCCTGCGTGTCGCGGTGCTGGACGAGGGCCCGCGGGACGCTCCGGTCGTGCTGCTGCTGCACGGTGAGCCGACCTGGTCCTACCTCTACCGCAGCATGGTTCCGGTGCTGCTCGACGCCGGCTTGCGCGTCGTGGTGCCCGACCTGGTGGGCTTCGGCCGCTCGGACAAGCCGGTCGAGGACAGCGACTACTCCTACGCCCGCCACGTCGAGTGGATGCGCTCCGCGCTGCTGGACGGGCTGGGCCTGACCGACATGGTGCTGCTGTGCCAGGACTGGGGCGGCCTGATCGGGCTGCGGCTGGTGGCCGAGCATCCGGACCGCTTCCGCGCCGTCTGCGCCTCCAACACCGGCCTGCCGGACGGCTCGGTGCCGATGGGCGACGCCTGGCAGGCCTTCGCCGCGTTCGTGCGCTCCACGCCCGACCTGCCGGTCGGCTTCCTCGTCGCCAGCGGGTGCCAGGGCACGCTGCCCGCGGACGTGCAGGCGGCGTACGACGCGCCGTTCCCCGACGCGTCGTACAAGGCGGGACCGCGCACCTTCCCCCTGCTCATCCCGCAGAGCCCGGACGACCCGGCTGCGCCGGCGCAAGCCGCGGCCTGGCGGGTGCTGGAGGCCTGGGACAAGCCGTTCCTGTGCGCCTTCAGCGACAGCGACCCCATCACCCGGGGCGCCGACCGGCCGTTCCGGGAGCGGGTGCCCGGCGCCGCCGGTCAGCCGCACACCACCATCGAGGGTGCGTCGCACTTCGTACAGGAGGACCGGGGCGAGCAGCTCGCCACGGTCCTCACCGACTGGATCAAGGGACTGGACAAGTGAACTCACCCGTGGAGCAGGACATCGCCGAGGTCGAGGACGAGGACGTCGTCGACCCGCAGGTGCAGGCGCAGGTCGACGTGGCCCGCGCCGACGTGGACGCGCGGGTGGCCAAGGACCCCGAGCTGGTCTACGGCGACGTCGTCGAGCTGGTCGCGCTGGAGCTGCCGGTCGAGGCGGCCGTGCAGCTGTGCGCGCAGACCATCGAGTTCATCCCGGACACCATCCGCAAGAAGGTGTTCGAGGCCGAGCACGAGGAGACCATCCGCAAGGGCGCGGCCATCAACGCCGAGAAGGACGCCGCAGCCGCCAAGCTGTCGCAGCGCTCCGCCCGCGCTGCCGCGACCCGGGCCAGGACGCTCAAGGCCGAGGCCGAGGTCGAGTCCGCCGCGGTCAAGTCGCGCACCTGCCCGGTCTGCTTCCAGCTGCGCGCCGCCTCCGGCGTCTGCGGCTGCGACTGACCCGCCGGAGCTGCGGCTGACCGGCCGGAGCTGCGGCTGACCGCCGCTGGCTGCGGCCCGGGCCCGGGCGCGCGGGCCCGCCGGTCACAGGTCCAGCACGCCGCTGTCGGACGGGCGCGGGCCCCC
>JAOPWI010000131.1 GCA_025965755.1 Frankiales bacterium
CAGCGCCGCCGAGCCGGTCGCCGGGTCCTCGGCCACGCCCACTCCGCCGGCGAAGACCCGGGCGCGGACCGCCGAGCCGCCGAGCGCGAAGACCGACACGCCGGCCCGGCCGAGCTCGGCCAGCAGCGCCAGATCGGGCCGGGTGCGGGCCAGGGCGTCGGGCTGCACGTGCAGGTAGGCGAAGTCGATGCCGGTCCCGCACGCCCGGGGCGGCGTGCCGGCCAGGTCGGCGCCGGTCAGGCCGACGGCGGCCAGCAGCGGCGCCGGGTCGAGCTCGTCCCCTGTCGAGGCGGCGCCGCCGGTCAGCCGCACCTCGTCCTCGCCGATCTCGAGCGGCAGCAGCCCGGCACCGCACTCCTGCACCACCCGGCCGCGGGCGACCCGGCCCAGCCGGGCCAGCACCCAGGCCGCCCCGACGGAGGGGTGGCCGGCGAACGGCAGCTCCACCGCGGGCGTGAAGATGCGCAGCCGGTAGTCGGCCGCCGGGTCGTCGCTGCGCTGCGGGAAGGCCGTCTCGGACAGGTTGAACTCGCGGGCCAGGCTCTGCAGCGCCGTGGTCGGCATGCCGTCGGTGTCCAGCACCACCGCCAGCGGGTTGCCGGTGAAGGCGCGGTCGGTGAAGACGTCCACGACCTCGTAGGACAGTGACGGCGGCACGCTCATGACCGGGACCCTAGGGTCCGGCACGTGCACCTCCTCTCCCCCGGTCCACCGCTCGACCTGCCGGGCCTGTACGACCTGTACGACCCGCCGGCCCGGAGCGTGCGCGGCGGCATGGTGCTCAGCGCCGACGGGGCGGCGGCACATGACGGCAGCTCGCTGCCGCTGTCGACGCCGGCCGACAAGGTGGTCTTCAGAACGCTGCGCGCCGTCGCGGACGTGGTTCTGGTCGGCGCGGGGACCGCGCGGGCCGAGGACTACGGCCCCATCCCCGTGCCGGAGGCCGCGCGGGCCTGGCGCGGCGAGCGCGGCCGGCCGCCCCGGCCACCGCTCGCGGTGGTGTCCCGCGCGCTGGACCTCGATCCGGGCCAGCGCTGCTTCACCGGGCAGGTGCGCCCGCTGATCGTGACCTGCGCCGCCGCGCCCCCGGCCCGGCGGGCGGCGCTCGCCGAGGTGGCCGACGTGGTCATCGCAGGTGAGGAGCGGGTGGACCTGGCCGCTGCGCTCGCCGCGCTGGCCGACCGGGGCCTGGGCCGGGTGCTGTGCGAGGGCGGGCCGTCGCTGCTGGCCGGCCTGGTGGGCGCCGGCCTGCTCGACGAGCTGTGCATGACGCTGTCCCCGCTGCTGGCCGGCACCGGTCCCGGGATGCTCGCGGCGGCGTTGCCGGCTCCCGTACCGCTGGAGCTCGTGCACGTGCTGGAGGAGCAGGGCAGCCTGCTGCTGCGCTACGCCGTCGGAGGCTCACCCGGCCAGTAGCCTCGCCACTCGTGAGCACCGGGTCCCGCGTCTTCGTCGCACGCGTTGCCGGGCTCCCCGTCTTCGACCCCAACGGCGACCAGGTGGGCCGGGTCCGCGACGTGGTGGTCGCGCTGCGCATCGGCCGGGACGCCCCGCGCGTGCTGGGCATCGCGGTCGAGATCCAGGCCCGGCGCCGGATCTTCGTCCCGATCGGCCGGGTCACCGCGATCGACCCGGAGGCCGTCCTGCTGTCGACCGGGACGGTGAGCCTGCGCCGCTTCGACAAGCGGCCCGGCGAGACGCTGGTGCTGGCCGAGCTGCTCGACCGCACGGTCACCGTGCGGGAGTCCGGCGAGAGCGTCGTCGTCGTCGACGTCGCGATGGAGCAGACCCGCACCGACTGGCTGCTGACCCGGGTCGCCGTGCGCCGGGCCGGCCTGCGCGGGCGCCGTCGCGCCGCGGTCGAGCAGCTCGAGTGGGACGCGGTGAGCGGCTTCTCGCTGCCCGAGGGCGCTCAGGGGGCGGCCAACCTGCTCGCCGTGTTCGAGAAGCTGCGCCCCGCCGACCTGGCCGGCGTCATGCACGACCTGTCCGGCAAGCGCCGGGCCGAGATCGCCGCCGCCCTCGATGACGAGCGGCTGGCCGACGTGCTGGAGGAGATGCCCGAGGAGCAGCAGGTCGAGCTGCTCGGCGGGCTGGAGGACGAGCGCGCCGCGGATGTCCTCGAGGCGATGGCGCCCGACGACGCCGCCGACCTGCTCGGCGAGCTGCCCGCCGCCGAGGCCGAGCGCCTGCTCGAGCTGATGGCCCCGGACGAGGCCGCCCCGGTGCGCAGCCTGCTGGCCTACAGCGACGACACGGCCGGCGGCCTCATGACCTCCGAGCCCATCATCCTGCCGCCCAACGCGACGGTGGCCGAGGCGCTCGCCCGCGTCCGCAACCCGGACCTGTCACCCGCGCTGGCGGCGCAGGTCTACGTGGTGCGCCCGCCCTACGAGACGCCCACCGGGCGCTACCTGGGCACCGTGCACTTTCAGCGGCTGCTGCGCGAGCCCCCGTCCTCGCTGGTGAGCGCCGTCGTGGACACCGACATCGACCCCCTGCTGCCGGAGGCCCCGCTCAGCGAGGTCACCCGGCACCTGGCGTCGTACAACCTCGTGGCCGCTCCGGTCGTGGACAGCGAGCAGCGCCTGGTCGGTGCGATCACCGTCGACGACGTCCTGGACCACCTGCTGCCGCAGGACTGGCGGGCCCGCAGCTCGGTGCGCCGTGGCTGAGCCGCGCAAGGCCACCTCGCGCACCCGGCTGGACCTGCCCGCGGCGCAGCGGCGCAGCTTCCGGCCGTACTACGACCCGGAGAGCTTCGGCCGGGTCAGCGAGCGGATCGCGCGCTTCCTGGGCACCGGCCGCTTTCTCGTCTACATGACGCTGTTCGTCGCTCTCTGGCTGGTCTGGAACACCTTCGCACCGGACCGGGTGCAGTTCGACCCCCGGGCGCTGAACTACACGCTGCTCACGCTGATCCTGTCGCTGCAGGCGTCCTACGCCGCTCCGCTGATCCTGCTCGCGCAGAACCGGCAGACCGACCGCGACCGGGTCAGCAACGAGGAGGACCGGGCGCAGAACGCGCGGCTGATGGCCGAGGTGGAGTACCTCACCCGCGAGCTGGCCTCGCTGCGGCAGGCGGTCGGCGAGGTGGCCACCCGCGACTTCGTGCGTGACCAGCTGCGCGAGGTCGCCGAGGAGGTGGTCGCGCGCACGAGCGAGGGTGCCGGCGCGGTGCTGTACGACCAGCAGAAGCGGCTGGAGAAGGAGGAGCGCGAGCGGCGGGCCGAGCGAAAGCGCCGCCGGTCCCAGCACAGCGAGGAGCAGCCGACGAGCGTCGGTGGCGGTCTCGGCGAGCCCTTCGTGGGAGGCGACGACTCCGGCTGATCTGTTCGCTTCACTCAGACGGTGCATCGGCCGATGGGGTCTGTGTGACTCCCCCGTCTCCCCTCCCCTCCGTGGGCCAGGCCGTCGACCGGAACCGCCGCAGGCGGCTCGGCGAGGTGCTGGTCGGCCAGGGTGTGCTGACGGAGGAGCAGGTCTCGGCCGCGCTGCAGAGCCAGCAGGACGTGCCCGAGGGCCGCCCGCGCCGGCGGCTCGGGCAGGTCATCATCGAGTGCGGCTTCGCCACCGAGCGCCAGATCGCCGAGGCGCTCGCGGAGGCTCTGGGCCTGCCGCTGGTCGACCTCGGCCGCACGCTCGTCGTTCCCGAGGCCGTCCGCCTGCTGCCGCGCGCCGTCGCGGAGCGCAGCGGCGTGCTGGTCATCGCCAAGGACGGCGGCCGCCTGACGGTCGCGACCGCAGATCCCACCAACGTGCTCGCGCTCGACGACGTCAAGCTCTACACCGGCGCGCTCGAGCTCCACGTCGTCGTCGCCGTCGACAGCCAGGTCCGGGACCACCTGGCCCGCTCGTGGTCGCTGTCGGAGGACTCCTCCGGCATGTCCACGCTGGTCCAGGACATCGGCTCCAACGAGGAGGAGAACGACTCCGCCTCGGCGCAGGCCGTGGAGGCCGCGCCGATCGTCCGCCTCGTCGACGTCGTTCTCGCCGACGCCGTGCGGGCCCGCGCCAGCGACGTCCACGTCGAGCCGCAGGCCGGCGACCTGCGCATCCGCTACCGCGTCGACGGCCTGCTCCGCGACGTCATGACCGTGCCGCGGGGCGCGACCGCGGCCGCCGTCAGCCGCATCAAGATCCTCTCCGGTCTGGACATCGCCGAGCGGCGCAAGCCGCAGGACGGCCGCGCCAAGCTCTCGGTGGACGGCTACACCGTCGAGGCCCGCATCTCCACGCTGCCGACCCTGCACGGCGAGAAGGTCGTCATCCGCATCCTGCCGCGGGCCGACAACGTGCCGCTGCTGAGCGCGACCGGCCTGACCCCGGCCCAGCAGAACGTCCTGGCCGGCGCGCTGCAGCAGGCGCAGGGCCTGGTGCTCATCACCGGCCCGACCGGCTCCGGCAAGACCAACACGCTCTACGCGTCGATTCAGCAGGTCAGCACGCCCGACCGCAACATCGTGACGCTGGAGGACCCGGTCGAGGTGCAGGTCGCCGGCATCACCCAGGTGCAGGTGCACGAGCGCTCGGGGCTGACCTTCGCCCGCGGGCTGCGCAGCATCCTGCGCCAGGACCCCGACATCGTGCTGGTCGGCGAGGTCCGCGATCAGGAGACCGCCGAGCTGGCCCTGCAGGCCTCGCTGACCGGCCACCTGGTCCTGACGACTCTGCACACCAACGATGCGGTCAGCGCCATCACCCGCCTGGTCGACATGGGCGTCGAGCCGTTCCTCGTCGCCTCGTCGCTGACGCTCGTGGTGGCCCAGCGCCTCGTCCGCACGCCGTGCGAGGCCTGCGCCGCGCCGTACGCCCCCGCGCCCCGCGTTCTGGAGATGCTCGGGCTGCACGAGGCCGACCTGGCCGGCGCCACCCCGCGCATGGGCCGGGGCTGCGCCGACTGCGGCGGCACCGGCTACCGCGGCCGCACCGGGATCTACGAGGTGCTGCCGATCAGCGCCACGCTGCGCAAGGTGCTGCTGGCCACGCCGACCGAGGCCGCCATCGGCGCCGCGGCCCGCGACCAGGGCATGACCACGCTGCGCGCCTCGGCGCTGGCCGCCGCACACCGCGGCGCCACCTCGTACGAGGAGGTGCTGCGCGTGACCCAGGTCGACGCCGTCGCCGGCCCGCGCTGCCCGTCGTGCGCCCGCTCGCTGGCCGACGACATGGTCGTGTGCCCCTGGGACGGCACCCCGGTCCGCCGCGACCTGTGCCTGGGCTGCGAGCGCCCGCTGCTCGACGAGTGGTCGACCTGCCCGTGGTGCAAGACCGCGGTCACCCGCACCGAGCTGCCGATCCCCCGCCGACGCGAGCCCTAGACCGCGCGCAGCACCGCCGCGGTTCCCGCCGCCGCGACCACGATCACGAGGAACGGCGCGCGCAGCAGCACCAGCGCGCCGGCCACCGCCA
>JAOPWI010000156.1 GCA_025965755.1 Frankiales bacterium
GCCTCGGTCGCCCGCGGCAGGCCGCCGTCCGGGCGAGGCGGGAACGGCCGCCGCCGGCTGAGGTCGACCTCGGGTGGCCGGGACGGGTCGGACGGCTCGCCGTCGCGCCAGTCCCTCGGGTCGCTCACCGCTGCTCCTCGCCCATCGCCGTGTGGACCCTGCCCTGCATACGGTCCTGCTCCCGAGGACGTGCCCGGGGCCGGCGGGGTTCCGCGGTCGCCGCAGGTGTCTGCAGGCAGGCTACCGACCGCGCGACTGGAAGCGCGGGTGGCTCACCTGCGAGGATCGAGGCCATGCGTCTCTTCGTGACCGGCGGTGCCGGCTTCATCGGGTCCCACTTCGTGCGCCAGGTGCTGCAGGACGCCTATCCCGCCTACGCCGGGGCCGAGGTCAC
Organism: Frankiales bacterium; assembly: GCA_025965755.1. Taxonomy (GTDB): domain Bacteria; phylum Actinomycetota; class Actinomycetes; order Mycobacteriales; family SCTD01; genus RYN-170. Next base: position 395 of record JAOPWI010000156.1, read on the forward strand.
CGTCTTCGACAAGCTGACCTACGCGGGCAACCTGGCCAACCTGGCGGAGGTGTCGGACAGCCCGCGCTACTCCTTCGTCCAGGGCGACATCTGCGACGCGGCGCTGCTGGCCGACGTGCTGCCCGGCCACGATGCGGTCGTCAACTTCGCCGCCGAGAGCCACGTCGACCGCTCGATCGACGGCGGCGCCGACTTCGTCGTCACCAACGTGCTGGGTGCGCAGACGGTCTTCGAGGGGGCCCTGCGCGCCGGGGTGCCGCGGGTCCTGCACGTCAGCACGGACGAGGTCTACGGCTCGATCGACGAGGGCAGCTTCGTCGAGACCGACCGGCTCGACCCCAACAGCCCGTACAGCGCGGCCAAGGCCGGCGGTGACCTGCTCGCGCGCGCCTACGCCGTGACGCACCAGCTCGACATCAGCGTGACGCGGTGCACCAACAACTACGGGCCGTACCACTTCCCGGAGAAGGTCATCCCGCTGTTCGTGACCAACCTGCTCGACGGCACCTCCGTCCCGCTCTACGGCGACGGCCTCAACGTCCGCGACTGGCTGCATGTGGATGACCACTGCCGCGGCATCGCGATCGTGCTCGAGAAGGGCCAGCCGGCCGAGTACTACAACATCGGCGGCGGCACCGAGCTGACCAACCGGGAGCTGACCGACCGGCTGCTGGCGGCCACCGGGCGCGACGACTCCTACGTCGACTACGTCGCGGACCGCAAGGGCCACGACCGCCGCTACTCGATCGACGGCGCCAAGACCGAGGCCCTGGGCTACACGCCGCAGAAGGACTTCGAGCAGGGACTGGCCGAGGTCGTGCAGTGGTACCGCGACCACGAGGCATGGTGGCGGCCGCTCAAGGAGCGGGCAGCGCTGTGAGCCTGGCCTTCCTGGTCACCGGCATGGGCGGTCAGCTCTCGACCGACTTCGTGGAGATCGCCCGCCCGCTGCCCGACGTGCCGTTCTGCCGCGGCCTGACGATCGACGACCTCGACATCACCGACTCGTTCGCCGTGATCGACACGGTCACGGAGTGGGCCCGCGTGGTCCGCTCCGACAGCAGGGACCACCGGCTGGTCGTGCTCAACGCGGCGGCCTACACGGCGGTCGACGCCGCCGAGACCGACGAGGAGACGGCGTACGCGGTGAACGCCGCCGCCCCCGCGCTGCTCGCGACGGCGTGCGCCAAGGTCGGCGCGCAGCTGGTCCACGTCAGCACCGACTACGTCTTCCCGGGCGACCGGGTCGGGGGCCCGCCGTACGACGTCGACGACGAGACCGGTCCGCGCCTGGCGTACGGGCGCACGAAGCTGGCCGGCGAGCTGGCCGTGCGCGAGCTGCTGCCGGACGCCTCCTGGATCGTCCGCACGGCCTGGGTCTACGGCAAGACCGGGCACAACTTCGTCAAGACGATGGCCCGGCTGCAGCGCGAGCGGGAGACGCTCCACGTGGTGGACGACCAGCGGGGGTCGCCGACGTGGAGCCGCGACCTGGCCCGCGGCCTGTACGCGCTGGTCCGCGAGGACGCCCCGGCCGGCACCTACCACTGCACCGGCGGCGGAGAGACGACCTGGCACGGCTTCGCGCAGGCGGTGTTCGAGGAGCTCGGCGCCGACCCGGCCCGGGTGCAGCCGACCACCAGCGACGCCTACCCGACGCCGGCGAAGCGTCCGCCGTACAGCGTGCTCTCGCCACGGGCCTGGGAGGCCGCCGGGCTGCCCCGGATGCCGCACTGGCGGGAGGCCCTGGCGGAGGCCTTCCGGACGAGCGGGGACGCCTTCACGAGCTAGTCCTTTCTGCCCAGATGCCTCCAGATCGGGCGTGTCCGGGCCGATAGCCACAGACAGTGGAGCTCTGCTCCGCGCCCTCTGCTGTCTGATCCGGGGAGTCCCTCCCGTGCGTCGCCGTACCGCTCTCACCGCCCTGTCCGCGATCGCCGCGCCCCTGCTGCTGGCCCTGCCGGTGGTCACCCCGCCGGCCGCCGCCGCTCCGGCCGCCCGCCCGGTCGCCCCGGAGGTCACGCGGCTGCCGCTGGTCGCCGTGCGCGCTCCCGGAAGCGTGTCGGCCCGGTCGACCAGCGGCCCGGCGACCCTGCAGCTGCCGGCCCGCAGCACGACGCCGTTCAGCACCGTCGGTGTCACCTGGGCCCCGGACCCGCGGCTGCAGGGCGTCGAGGTCTCCGTCCGCACCCGCGCCGCCGGCCGCTGGTCGATGTGGACCGCCTTCCAGGGCGGCAGCGACGACGCGGCCGACCCGGCGAGCGCCGACGCGTCGGGTGCGCGCGCGGGCACCGAGCCGCTGTGGGTCGGCCCGTCCGACGGCGTGCAGGTCAGGCTGACGACGACCGCCGGCACGCCGCGCGACGTGGGCGTCGAGCTGGTCGACCCGGGCACCG
>JAOPWI010000166.1 GCA_025965755.1 Frankiales bacterium
ACCTCGTCGGTGCGCACGTTGCTGGCGTCCACGCCGGCCGCGGCCAGCACCAGCCCGGTGCGGGTCTGCGCGATCGTCGTCGTGCCCCGCCGGGCCACGACCCGGGCGGTCTCGGCGTCGACGGCCGCCAGCCGCACCGCCTCCCGGTCGGCGCCCGGCGGCACCGGCACGAGCCGGCCCTCCGCCTTGCTGACGACCTTGCTGGTGACCACGACGACATCGCCGTCCTGCAGCTCGACCGCGCCGGCGATGAGCCCGGCCAGGTCGTCGCCGGGGCGGATGTCGGGCAGCCCGGGCACCGGCAGGACCGAGTAGCCCCCGGTCACGCGAGCTCCGCCGCCAGGTCCAGCGCGGCCTGCGCCATCGCCCTGGTCGCCGCCGGGTCGGTCATGAGCAGCGGCACGGCCCGCACCTGGACGCCCGCAACGGTGGCCCCGGCGTCGGCGGTGTCGACCAGCCAGCCGTCGAGCAGCTCGCTGCCGTAGTGGCGGCCGACCGCCTCGGCGCTGGTCTGGACGCCGATCGCCGTCAGGCAGGCGTCGGCCATGCCGCGCACCGGGGCGCCGCCGACGATCGGGGACACCCCGACGACCGTCTTGGCCGTGAGCGCCGCCCGGATGCCCTTCACCTGCAGCGCGGTGCCGATGCTCACCACCGGGTTGCTCGGGGGCAGCAGGACGACGTCGGCCGCCTCGATCGCCTCCAGCACGCCGGGTCCTGCGGTCGCCGTCTCGGCCCCGACCGCGACGATGGCGTGGGCCGGCAGGGCGGCGCGGTAGCGCACCCACCACTCCTGGAAGTGGATCGCCTTGCGCTTGCCGGTGTCCGGGTCGTCGACGAGGACGTGGGTCTCGAACCGGTCGTCGGTCATCGGCAGCAGGGTCGCGCCGGGCTGCCAGCGCGCGCACAGCGCCTGGGTGACCGCGCTGAGGGGATAGCCGGCGTCGAGCATCTGGCGGCGCACCAGGTGGGTCGCCAGGTCCCGGTCGCCCAGGCCGAACCACGCGGTGGGCACCTCGTACGCCGAGAGCTCGGCCTTGGCGTGGAACGTCTCGTCCTGGCGCCCCCACCCGCGCTCCTCGTCGATGCCGCCGCCGAGGGTGTACATGACGGTGTCCAGGTCGGGGCAGATGCGCAGCCCGTACATCGTCAGGTCGTCGCCGGTGTTGACCACCACGGTCAGCTCCGCATCGGGCGCGGCGGCCTGCACCCCGCGCAGAAAGCGCGCCCCACCGATGCCTCCAGCCAGCGCCACGATCCTCATGGGCATCACTCTGTCAGGGACCTCCCAGGCGGCTCGGTCAGACTGCCCCGGTGGCGGTCGTGGAGCAGCAGCCCCGGACCCGGCTGACCGGGGTCGACCTCGCCCGCGCGGTGGCCCTGCTCGGGATGATGGCGGTGCACGTCTTTCCGCCGCAGACCGCCGACGGCGGCACGCCCTGGGTGTTCACCGTCTTCAGCGGGCGGTCGGCCGCGCTGTTCGCCGTTCTCGCCGGGGTGGGGCTCGCGCTCGGTGCGCCGCGCGCCGGGGCGCGGGCCTCGATCGCGCGCCGGGCGAGCATCGTCGCCGTCGTCGGGCTGCTGCTGGGCGAGCTGCCGTCCGGCGTGGCGGTGATCCTGGCCTACTACGCCCTGCTGTTCCTGCTGGCGCTGCCGGTGCTCGGGCGCAGCGCCCGGGCGCTGGCCGCGCTGTCGCTGGCCTGCGCGGTCGTCGTTCCGGTGCTGCTGTTCGTCGCTCGTGACGGATTGCCGCGGGCGGACGCCAACCCCAGCTGGCTGCTGCTGTTCCAGGCGCCCGGCGCGCTGCTGTCCACGCTGCTCGTGACCGGCTACTACCCGGTGCTGGCCTGGTCGGCGTACCTGCTGGCCGGGCTGGCGGTGGGTCGGCTCGCGCTGGGGGAGCGGCGCACCGCGGTCGGCCTGCTGGTCGGCGGCGCGCTGCTGGCGGCCGGCGCCAGCGCGGTGTCCTGGCTGCTGCTGGGACCTGGCGGCGGTCGCGACGCCATCGCGCGCACCGTGGACCTCGAGCCGGGGCAGTCGGTCTCGGACGTCGTCGACGGCAACCAGTTCGGTGACGTGCCGACCACCACGGGCTGGTGGCTGGCGGTCGACAGCCCGCACAGCACCACGCCGCTGGACCTGCTGCACACCACGGGAACGTCGCTGGCGGTTCTGGGCGCGGCGCTGCTGCTGGCCCGGGCGCTGCGGCCGGCCCTGCTGGCGCCGGTGACGGCGGCCGGTGCGATGACGCTCACCCTCTACGCGGTGCACGTCGTGGTCCTGTCGGTCACCGACGGGGATGATCCGGCGCGCCTGTACTGGGCGCAGGTGGTCGCCTTCTCGGCGTTCGCGCTGGTCTGGGCGCGGGCCGTCGGCCGCGGCCCGCTCGAGGCGCTGGCGCACCTGGTGGCCCGGGGGCTCCGCCGCTGACGGCTGGCGGACGTACTGTCGGCCGGTGGACCACGGCATGCGCAGGGCACTCGCTCGGGCTCGCGACGGCAAGGCGCTGGACGTCGCCGAGGCGGCGGTGCTGCTGGGCGCGCGGGGCGAGGAGCTGACCGAGCTCTCGTCCTACGCCGCCCGCGTCCGCGACCAGGGGCTCGCCGACGCCGGCCGGCCGGGCGTCGTGACCTACAGCCGCAAGGTCTTCATCCCGCTCACCCGGCTGTGCCGGGACCGCTGCCACTACTGCACGTTCGCCACCGTGCCCGGCCGGCTGCCGGCGCCGTTCCTGTCCCTCGACGAGGTGCTCGAGATCGCCCGGCAGGGTGCGGCCCTGGGCTGCAAGGAGGCGCTGTTCACCCTCGGTGACCGGCCCGAGGACCGCTGGCCGCAGGCCCGGGCGTGGCTGGACGAGGCGGGCTATGACTCGACGCTGGCCTACGTGCGGGCCTGCGCGGTCGCGGTGCTCGAGCAGACCGGGCTGCTGCCCCACCTCAACCCCGGCGTCATGACCTGGAGCGAGCTGCAGCGGCTCAAGCCGGTCGCCCCGTCGATGGGCATGATGCTCGAGACGACGGCGCAGGTGAAGGCGCACGAGGGCAGCCCCGACAAGGACCCGGCGGTGCGGCTGCGGGTGCTCGTGGACGCCGGCCGGCTGTCCGTGCCGTTCACGTCCGGCCTGCTGGTCGGCATCGGCGAGACGCTGCTGGAGCGGGCCGAGACGGTCTTCGCCCTGCGCGCGGTGCACCGCCGGCACGGGCACCTTCAGGAGGTGATCGTCCAGAACTTCCGGGCCAAGGACGACACCGCCATGCGGTCGACGCCGGACGTCGGGCTGGAGGAGTACCTCGCCGCGGTCGCCGTCACCCGGCTGCTGATGGGCCCGCGCATGCGGGTGCAGGCGCCGCCGAACCTCGTCGACCTGGCCGAGACCCGCGCGCTGCTGGCCGCGGGCGTCGACGACTGGGGCGGCGTCTCGCCGCTGACGCCGGACCACGTCAACCCGGAGCGGCCCTGGCCGGCGGTGCAGGCCCTCGCGGCGGCCTCGCTGGAGGCCGGCTTCGTGCTGCGCGAGCGCTTGACGGCCCATCCGCCCTACCTCGAGGAGCCCTGGCTGGACCCCCGGCTGGCGCCCCACGTCGCCGCGCTGCGCGGGCCGGACGGGCTGGCGGCCGACGTGCTGCCCACCGGCCTGCCCTGGCAGGAGCCGGACGGCGGGCTCGCCTCGGTGGGCCGCACCGACCTGCACGCCAGCGTGGACACCACCGGGCGCACCGAGGACCGCCGCAGCGACTTCGCGGACGTCTACGGCGACTGGACCGCTGTCGGCGAGGCGGCGGCGCAGGCGCAGGTCCCGGTGCAGGGGCGCCTGGACCACGACGTCGCGGCCGCGCTGCGGGTGGCCCGGGACCGGCCGGCCGCGCTCACCGCCGACCAGGCGCTGGCGCTCATCACGGCCGACGGCGCGGACCTCGAGGCGGTCTGCGCGCTGGCCGACGACGTCCGCCGGGACACCGTCGGCGACGACGTGACCTACGTGGTCAACCGCAACATCAACTTCACCAACATCTGTTACACGGGCTGCCGCTTCTGCGCCTTCGCCCAGCGGCGCACCGATGCCGACGCCTACACGCTCTCGCTCGAGGAGGTCGCCGGCCGGGCCGCGGAGGCGTGGGACGTCGGGGCGACCGAGGTCTGCATGCAGGGCGGCATCGATCCGCAGCTGGCCGGAACCGCGTACCTGGACCTGGCCCGTGCGGTGAAGTCGGGCGCGCCCGGCCTGCACCTGCACGCCTACTCGCCGATGGAGGTCGTCAACGGCGCGTCCCGGATGGGCGTCTCGATCGAGGAGTTCCTCCTCGCCGCCCGCGAGGCCGGCGTCGACTCGCTGCCCGGCACGGCCGCGGAGATCCTCGACGACGAGGTCCGCTGGGTGCTCACCAAGGGCAAGCTGCCGACCGCGCAGTGGATCGAGGTGGTCCAGACCGCTCACCGGATCGGTCTGCCGACGACCAGCACGATGATGTACGGCCACGTGGACACCCCCGCCCACTGGGTGGCCCACCTGCAGCTGCTGGCGCGCCTGCAGGGCGAGTCCGGCGGGTTCACCGAGTTCGTGCCGCTGCCGTTCGTGCACACCAGCGCGCCGCTGTACCTCGCCGGCGTGGCCCGTCCCGGGCCGACGCTGCGCGACAACCGGGCGGTGCACGCGGTCGCCCGGCTGCTGCTGCACGGCGCCATCGACCACGTGCAGTGCTCCTGGGTGAAGCTCGGCCCGGAGCAGTGCGCCGCGGTTCTCGCCGGCGGCGTCGACGACCTCGGCGGCACCCTCATGGAGGAGACGATCAGCCGCATGGCCGGCTCCGCCCACGGGTCGCGCAAGTCGGTCCTCGAGCTCGAGACGATGGTCCGGTCGGCGGGCCGCACGCCGCGCCAGCGGACGACCGGGTACGGCGCCGTCCCGGCCGAGCGGCTCGCCGCCGCGCGCAGCGAGCGGGCCATGCTTCCGCTGGTCTGACCTGGCTACGCTGCGCGGGTCGATCCCTGAGGAGCCCTGCGTGTCCGTCGAGCCACCGCTGTCCCGTCGCATCGAGGAGCTGGCGGCGTATGACGAGCCGGAGCCGCGCGCCGCTGACCTGGAGGGCACCGTCGGCGCGCTGCGCGGCGACCTGTCGGCCGTGCGCGCCGAGATCGGCTCGCTGCGCGGCGAGCTGGGGGCCGTCCGCACCGACCTGGACGGCCTCGGCGGCCGGCTGAGCGGCTCGGTCGCGGCCAGCCGTACCGAGACCTCCTCGCTGGTGCGGCGGGTGGCCGAGCTGGCCGGCCGCTTCGACCTGCTCGGCGGCCGCCTGGACGAGGTGCGGGCCGAGCTGCCCGGCCTCGCCCGGGAGGTGCGCGAGGGCCTGGAGCTGCTGCCGGTGCGCACCGGCAGCCAGCTCGACGACGTCGTCGGCCGGGTGGCCGACCGGGTCGGCGTGCGCATCGACACGATGGGCGCCGACGTCCGCCGCACCGTCACCAGCGCGCTGGAGAGCGACGCGCGCACCGCCACCAACGCGCAGGCCGCCCTCGTGGAGGCGCGCGGGGCGCTCGAGTCGCGCCTGGCGCTGCTCGAGGACACCCTGGACGGCCTGAACGAGCGGATCGAGTCGCTCGCCCGTGAGGGTGCGACGACCACGACCGAGCGGCTGGCCGACGTGGCCGCCGGTGTGAAGGGGCTCGAGACCCGGCTGGCCACGCTCGTCGACGAGCAGGCGGGCGCCGCGGTGCGGCGCATGCAGGAGCACAACGACCGGCGGCTGGACGACCTGGCCGGGCGGCTCACGACCGAGGTCCAGGGCCGCGCCGACGACCTGCGCAGCGAGCTGGTCGAGGGCCTGGCCCGCAGCCGCGGAGAGCAGGAGACCACCCGTACCGCCGTGGCCGAGATGGCCGGCGACGTCCGCTCCGCACTCGCCACGATCACCGAGACGGTGCACGCCCGCCTCGGCGCCCTGACCGCGTCGGTCACCGAGGCGCTGGAGGCCGAGCGCCAGCGGTCCCGGACCCAGGCCGAGCAGCTGGCCGAGCGGCTCGAGGAGGCGCTCACCGCCTTCCAGGACGACCAGCGCCGCCGGGCGCAGAGCGACGCCGACCGCGTCGAGGGGCTGCTGCAGGCGCTGGACGGGCGGGTCGAGGGCGTGCGGTCCTCGATGAGCGCCGGGCTGACCGACCTGCGGGCCGACGTGGCGACCGAGATCGGCGTGCTGCGGCCGCAGCTGGAGGACCTCGCCCAGGCCGGCGTGGCCGCGCAGGCCGCCGCGGCGCAGGGCCGGGCCGAGCTGGTCGCCGCGCTCGAGGCCCTGCGCGAGCGCATGGCCGCTGCCCACGCCGCGGCCACCGAGGCGGTCCGCGCCGCGGTCCTGGAGACCCGCGACGAGGTGGTCAGCTCGGGGCAGACCCTGCGCGAGGCGCTGCTGGACCGCATGCAGGAGCAGCACACCGCGCTCGTCGAGCGGCTCGGCGAGGTCGGGCTGCAGCTCACCGCCGACACGGCGGCGACCCGCGAGACGGGAGAGCGGGTGGCCGGCCTGGCCGCCGCCAGCGAGGACGTCCGCCGCGCCG
>JAOPWI010000175.1 GCA_025965755.1 Frankiales bacterium
GATCATGTAGACCATCGAGAATGGCTTGACCGTGTCCAGCGCCTCCCGGACGTTGGACAGCGTGCGCGCCGGGTCGTAGGCGTCGTCGGCGGTCTTGAGCACGATCTTGCGGCCGTCGATCGGCTCCATCTGCTCGAAGAACGCGCGCATGCCGTCGTCGATGGTGCCCAGCGCCGCGACCGGTCCCGACTCGGGCAGGCTCATGAACAGCGTGATCTCGGTGTCGGTGAGGCCCTGCTTGGCGTCCCAGTCGGACGGGCAGTTGGGCAGGTCCAGCGTCGTCCCGGGGGCCAGCTCGACCGGCTTGGTCAGGTCGACCTCACCGCCCGGGGCAGCGGCGCCGGGCCCGTCGGTGGTGCCGGTGCCCTCCTCGCTCCCACCGCCACAGGCCGTGGCGACCAGCGAGACAGCGAAGAGCGCAGTGATGAGCCGGAGGCGGTTGGTCCGCATCGGCACGTCCTCTCAGGTAAGACGGTTACGGGGTCGGACCGCGCCAGATGTGACGTGGCTCACCCTCGGCACGCTAGTGCGTCGCGGATCTTGTGTGACGTGAACCACATCTCGATGTGGTTGCAGAAACGCCGACGGCCGGCCCGCCCCCGAAGGGACGGACCGGCCGTGGCGCGGAGCGGGTGCCGGGACTACTTCGGGTCGCTGACCGACCCGGTCGCGCCCTCACTGTTGATGAGCTCGCCGATGAACTCGTACTTACCGGTGCCGCCCTTCTGCGCCGGCGGAACGTAGCGAGCGAAGCGCGCCGCCTCCGGCAGGTACCCGTCGTTGACGCCGTCGGTCTTGAACGTGGAGCCGTCCAGCGTCAGGGGGTTCTTGACGTCGGCGTTCCACACCGCGCGCATGAGGTTGACGCGGTTCAGGCCACCCTCCATGGCGGCAGCAGCCCGAAGGAACGCCTCCGTGGTCTTGGCGTAGGTCACGCCGGTGAAGTAGGACCCCTGCTGAGGATCGATGCCCTTGTCCCGCAGCACCTTGTTGGCCTTCTGCACCTCGGGGTCGTCCACCATGCTGGAGTCCTTGCCGGACACCGCGACGAGCACGCCGGCACCGGCCGGGTCGACCGGCTTGAAGTAGGACGGGATGAGCTGGCAGGTGTAGGACAGGATCTTCGTCGCCTGCGCCTTGGCCAGCGCGGCCATGCTCTGCGGGCAGGCAGCGCCGGTGGTGCCGAGCACGATGACGTCGGCGCCGGCAGCGGCCAGCGTCGTCGTCTGGCTGGTCACGTCAGGGGCGGCCGGGTCGTGCGTGACCTGCTTGACCAGGTCGATCTTGCCGTCCTCGGCGCACTTCTGCATGCCCTCCTGGTAGGACTTGCCGAAGTCGTTGTCCATGAACAGGCCGGCGACCTTGGCCTTGCCGCCCTTGGCGAGGTTGTCGGCGATGTAGTTGCACCACAGGTTGGCCTCGGTGTTGTAGGCCAGGATGCCGCCGATCGTCCACGGGTAGTTCTTCGGGTCGCCCCAGGCCGGGAAGCCGGTCGAGTTGAACAGCTGCGGCATGCAGTTCTCCTGCAGCGTGTCCCGGATCGCCAGGTTGTTCGGCGTACCGATCATGTGGGTCATCGCGAACGGCTTGACGGTGTCCAGCGCCTCGCGGACGTTGGACAGCGTGCGTGCCGGGTCGTAGGCGTCGTCGGAGGACTTCAGAACCACCTTGCGGCCGTCGATCGGCTCCATCTGCTCGTAGTAGGCCCGCGCGCCGTCGTCGAGATTGCCGAGGGCGGCCACGGGGCCGGACTCCGGCAGGCTCTGGTAGAGCGTGATCTCGGTATCCGTGATGCCCTGGGTCGGGTTCCAGTCGGCGGGGCAGTTCGGCAGGTCCAGCGTCACGCCGGTGGCGATCTCCACGGGCTCGTCCAGGCTGACCTGGCCACCGCCCGCGGCCGCGCCGGGCTCGGTGTTGCCGGCCTCCTCGTTGCTCCCTCCACCGCAGGCCGTGGCGACGAGCGAGACGGCGAACAATGCGGTGATGAGCCGGAGGCGGTTGGTCCGCATCGGCACTCCCTTTCCAAGAGCGAGACGGCGACAGCCAAGGACCACGCCGCGTGACGGGGGTCACAGCCAGTGACGGTAGTGCGCGCCCCACCGCTCCCACCGTGAAACAGATCTCGAAGTGGTTGCAGAAACGCCGACGGCCGGCCCGCCCCTGAGAGGGCGGACCGGCCGGCGGCGCGGAGCGGGTGGGACTACTTCGGGTTGCTGACCGATCCGGTCTGACCCTCGCTGTTGAGCAGCTCACCGATGAACTCGTACTTACCGGTGCCGCCCTTCTGCGCCGGCGGAACGTACCGAGCGAACCGCGCCGACTCGGGCAGGTAGGCGTCTTCGACGCCGTTCGTCTTGAAGGTCGAACCGTCCAGCCCGTGCGGGTGCACGAAGTCGGCGTTCCACACCGCCCGCATGAGGTTGACCCGGTTCAGGCCACCCTCCTGCGCCGCTGCGTCCTTCAGGACCTGCTCGATCGTGTGGGCATAGCTCACACCCGTGAAGTACGAACCCTGCTGCGGGTTGATGCCCTTGTCCTGCAGGATCTTGTTGTCCTTCGCGACGCGCGGGTCCTCGACCATGCTCGAGTCCTTGGCCGAGACGGCGACGATGACGCCGGCACCGGCCGGGTCGATCGGCTTGAAGTACGCCGGAATGAGCTGGCAGGTGTACGAGAGCATCTTGATCGCCTTGGACTTGGCCAGCGACGCCATGCTCTGCGGGCAGGCCGCGCCGGTGGTGCCGAGAACGATGACGTCGGCGCCGCTGGCCGCGAGCGTCGTCGTCTGGCTGGTCACGTCAGGGGCGGCCGGGTCGTGCGTGACCGCCTTGACGAGCTCGATCTTCCCGTCGTCGGCACACTTCTGCATGCCCTCCTGGTAGGTCTTGCCGAAGTCGTTGTCCATGAACAGGCCGGCGACCTTGGCCTTCGCACCACCCTTGGCGATGTTCTCCTGGATGTAGGTGCACCACAGGTTGGCCTCGGTGTTGTAGGCGAGGATGCCGCCGATGGTCCACGGGTAGTTCTTCGGGTCACCCCAGGCCGGGAAGCCGGTCGAGTTGAACAGCTGCGGCATGCAGTTCTCCTGCAGCGTGTCCCTGATCGCCAGGTTGTTCGGCGTACCGATCATGTAGACCATCGAGAATGGCTTGACCGTGTCCAGCGCCTCCCGGACGTTGGACAGCGTGCGCGCCGGGTCGTAGGCGTCGTCCGCCGACTCGAGCACGACCTTGCGGCCGTCGATCGGCTCCATCTGCTCGAAGTAGGCACGCATGCCGTCGTCGAGGTTGCCGAGCGCCGCGACCGGGCCGGACTCCGGCAAGCTCATGTAGAGCTTGATCTCGGTGTCCGTGACGCCCTGCATCGGGTCCCAGTCGGACGGGCAGTTCGGGAGGTCGAGCGTGGTGCCCGGGGCGATCTCGACGGGCTCGTCGAGGTTGACCTCGCCGCCCTGTGCGGCGGCTCCGGGCTCCGTGTTGGCGGGCTCGTCGTTGCCGCCGCCGCCGCACGCCGTGGCGACGAGGCAACCGGCGAACAGCAGAGTCATGAGCCGCAGGCGGTTAGTTCCCATCGGCACTCCCTTGCTTTGTCGTGACGGACACGGAGCCGGTTTCGGTCTCCGGTTGGAGGTCGGACGAGGCGTGGCCGCTGTGGCGGTCCATCATCGCGACCGCGGCAGCCTCGTCCACGGGGACGGCAGCCGGGCCGGCAGCGGCCGCAGCCGCAGGGGACATGCCGCGCGGCACGATGGTGATCAGGCGGGCCCGCAGCCGGCGGAGGCCGTAGACGATGCCGCCGGGCATGACGAAGGTGAGGACGATCAGCAGGATGCCGAGCACCGCGGTCGCGGTCGGCCCCGAGAGGACCCGCTCCGAGACACCGGGCAGCTCCTTGACCTGCGAGGTCCACACCGGCACGAAGACGATGACGAAACCGCCGATGACGGCGCCGCTCAGCGTGCCGAGACCGCCGACCACCAGCCCGACGATGAGGAAGATGGCCAGGTTGACGCCGAAGACATCCGGGGCCACGAAGCCGATCGCCATCGCGTACATCGTGCCGGCCAGCCCACCGAGCGCGGCGCTGTAGCCGAAGGTCAGCGTCTTGGTCATCGGCAGGTTGACGCCGTTGACCGCGGCACCGGTCTCGTTGTCGCGCACGGCGATGATCGCGCGGCCCGGCCGGCTGTGGATGAGGTTCTTGACCATCCAGATCGCGATGGCGGTGAGCAGGATGAGGACGAAGTAGGTCCAGACCTCGTCCGCCGCCCGGGTGCCCAGCCGGCCGTCCGCGAAGAACTGCTCGCCGATACCCGGGATGTTGGACAGGCCCTGGCGGAACTCCTGAAGCGGCACGCCCTCAGGTGCGGCGAAGCCGTCCGGGATCCGCTTGCCGTTGGCGCCGCCGGTGCGCTCCGACAGGCCCTCGAGCCGCACGATGGCGGGGAAGACCGCGGCGAGGCCGAGGGTGACCAGGGCCAGGTACAGCCCCCGGATGCGCAGCGCCGGAATGCCGAAGAGCACGCCCAGCGCGAACGTCACCGGCAGGACCACGATCAGCGACCGCAGGAAACCCCACCCGTTGTCGACCACCAGCGTCGCGCTGATGTACGCGCCGACGCCGATGAAGAAGCTGTTGCCGAGCGACAGCTGCCCGTTGAAGCCGACCAGCAGCCCGAGACCGAGCACCGCGACGACGTAGGACAGCGAGTGCATGACGTTGCCCAGGCTGAGCGTGAAGGTGTTGCCGCCGATCTGGATCGACTGCGTGCTGATGACCCAGAACGGCAGGAGCAGGACGACCAGGGCCAGCAGGAGCCAGCCGAGGGTCTGGTAGATGCGGTGCTGGCGACTGGCCTGCACCATCGTGACGACGCTCACACCCGTTCCACCCTTCGACTGCCGAACAGGCCGTTCGGTCTGATGAGCAGGACGATGATCAGCACCCCGACAGCGGACGCGAGACCCATCTGGCTCGGAATGAAGGTCAGATAGCCGATGAGCATGCTCTCGACCATGCCGATGACCAGACCCCCGACGAGGGCGCCCCAGAGGCTGTCCAGCCCGCCGAGCACGGCTGCCGCGGACGCGAAGATCAGCACGCGGGCCGCGAACGTCGGTTCGATCTGGCGGAACGGGTCGCTGACGAACAGCACCCCGGCGATCGTGCCGACCGCCGCCGCGAGCGCCCAGCCGAACTGCAGCGTCCGCCCGATCGGCACGCCCGACAGGGCCGCCGACTCCAGGTTGGACGACACGGCCCGGAAGGCGAGGCCGACCTTGGTGCGGTTGAGCAGCAGCGACAGCAGCACCAGCAGGACGATGGTCGTGATCAGCGTGCCGACGGTGTACCAGCGCAGCCGGGCCACTCCCCACTCGAAGACCGTGCCGTCGGGGAAGACGCCCGGGAACCGGCGCGGGTCGTAGCCCCAGATCATGCCGGCGACCGAGTTGATGAGCAGGAGCAGGCCGAGCGTGATGATCACGAGCGGCAGGTGGTTCGACGGGTCGAAGGGCCGGATGAGTGTTCGTTCGATCCCGGCGGCGAGCAGCGCCGTCATCACCATCGCCAGGATGACCGCCGGAATGACGGGCAGTCCGACGTCGACCGCGAAGGCGTACGCGATGAACGAGCCGATCATGCACAGCTCGCCCTGCGCGAAGTTGATGAGCGTCGTCGCCTTGTAGATGAGCACGAGGGCCACCGCGATGACGGCGTACGTCGCACCCGAGGACACCCCGTCGAACAGACGGGCCAGCAGCAGTTCCACGATCAGGTCCCCACGGTCAGCAGCGGTCGGACGGACGGCCGGTCAGTAGCCGAGGTAGGCACGGCGCACCGCCTCGTTGGTGCGCAGGTCCTCGGCCGTGCCGGAGATCGCGATGAGCCCTGCCTCCAGGACGTAGCCGCGGTCGGCCATGGCCAGGGCGAGGTTGGCGTTCTGCTCGACGACCAGCATGGTCGTGCCACGGTCGAGCTTGACCTGCTTCAGACGCTCGAACAGGTCCTTGACGATGAGCGGGGCCAGGCCGAGGGACGGCTCGTCGAGCAGCAGCACCCGCGGGTTGCCCATCAACGCGCGGGAGATGGCGAGCATCTGCTGCTCACCGCCGGACAGCTGGCCGGCCGGCTGGGCGCGCCGCGAACCGAGGATCGGGAAGACCTCGTACCAGCCGTCGATGTCCTTCTGGACGTCCTTGTCGCGGCGGACGAACGCGCCGAGCCGCATGTTGTCGTCGACGCTCAGGTCGGCGAAGGTTCCGCGGCCCTGGGGGACGTGGGCGACACCCAGCTTGGTGACCGCCTCGGTCTTCTTGCCGGCCAGCGAGGTGCCGTAGACGCTCACCGAACCACTGGTCGAGACCATCCGGCAGATGGCGCGCAGGGTGGTCGTCTTGCCGCTGCCGTTGGCGCCCAGGATGACGACGGCCTCGCCCTCGTCGACCCGGAACTCGATGCCGTGCAGCACCTGAACGGGGCCGTAGGCCGCGTGCAGGGCGGACACCTCGAGCGGCGCGCCGGTCTTGGTCTTGGTCGGGGCGGTCATGCCGGCGCTCCCAGGTAGGCCTCGATGACCCCGGGGTCCTGCTGGACCTCGGCAGGTGTGCCGTCGGCGATCTTCTTGCCCATGTTGAGCACCACGACGTGGTCGGAGATCTTCATGATCATCGCCATGTGGTGCTCGACGAGCAGCACGGTCAGGCCGCGGCCGTCGCGCAGCATCTTGATGACGCCGGCGAGCTCGTCGACCTCGCTGTGCGTCAGGCCGCTGGCCGGCTCGTCGAGCAGCAGCAGCGACGGGTCGCTCACCACGGCCCGGGCCAGCTCGACCCGCTTGAGCGTGCCGAAGGGCAGGCCGGCCGCCGGCATCGCGGCGTACTGGGCCAGGTCCAGCTCCTCGAGAACGGCGTACGCCTTCTCGCGCATCTGCCGCTCCTGGCGGGCCACGCCGATCTTGAGCGACGCCTGCAGGAAGCCCATCTTCGTGCGGCTGTGCATGCCGACCATCACGTTGTCGAGGACGCTGAGCCCCCGCCAGAGCGCGAGGTTCTGGAAGGTGCGCCCGATCCCGCTGCCGGCGATCTGGTGCGCGCCGAGCTTGAGCAGGTTCTTGCCCTCGAACGTCACGGTGCCGCCGGTGGGGTCGTAGACCCGGCTGACGACGTTGAACAGCGTGGTCTTGCCGGCCCCGTTGGGCCCGATGACTGCGCAGATGTCGCCTGCCCGCACCTCGAAGGAGACGCCGTCCAGTGCGACGACACCTCCGAAGCGAACGGACAGGCCTTCTACCGACAGCAGTTGCGGCTGCTGGCTGGTATTGGACAGTTCCACCACGCTCCGCTCGTCTCTCTGGTCACTGGATGCGGCGCGCAACGTAAGGGCTAAACGTTGCGAGTGGCAAGGATCACAGAAGGACATCCGCAGTCGCAGCCAAACCGTTATCTCGCCGCAACATGCCAGGTCGGAGGGCGTCTGAGGGCACGTGCGCCGAGGATCGGCAGGCATGAGACCCTCCGCCTCCGAGGCCCCCGACGGGCCGCTCCCCCACGCTCTGGGCCGGGCGTGTCGCCCTCGGTCGTGGCGGCCGGCAGATCGGGCCGTCGCGCGGCGAACCACCCGCCGCCGGGCTCAGCGGCGCAGCGCCACCAGCTCGAGCAGCCGCTGCCGGCTGACCAGCTCGACCGCGTCCGCCAGCCCCTCGCACGGGCCCAGCCGTCGCAGGTCGCGGCGGGCGCGCAGGACCTGGCCCAGGACGGCACCGGCAGGCAGCTCCGGGAAGTCACGCACCAGCCGATCCGACACCTCGACCACGTCGGCCCTGCGAACCCGCTCGACGTCCGGTGCGGTGTCCTCGCGCATGCTGCCTCCTCGCGGATTCCCCTCCCCCTCGTCGCCCGGGCCAGCCTGACCGTTACGGCCCGCGCGAGGATGGCCCGATGGCCCGCCGCCGCGCTTCCCGTGCGTCCGCCGACCCGCGCTGCCCGTGCGGCCTCGGTCCGGCGCTCTCGCAGTGCTGCGGCCGCTTCCACGACGGCGCCCCCGCGCCGACGGCCGAGCTGCTCATGCGGTCGCGGTACAGCGCGTACGCGCTGGGGGACGCGGCCTCCCTGCTGGCGACCTGGGACCCGGCGACCCGGCCGGCCAGGCTGGCGCTCGACCCGGCGGTGCGCTGGGAGGGCCTGGACGTGCTGCGCTGCACCGGCGGCGGGCTGCTGCACGCGCAGGGCACCGTGGCGTTTCGCGCGACCTACCGCGGCGGCGTGCTGGAGGAGGACAGCGCGTTCCGGCGCGTCGCCGGCCGCTGGGTCTACGTCGGCGCGTCGGGCTGAACTCTTCCCACACGGGCCCCGCCCGGTGTCTACTGCGCCTCGCGTCCCAGGGTGTGAGTCGGATCACACCCGGTCGCGCCACCTGGGAGGTGGTCGCATGTCGCTCGACACCGACGTCACCACGGCCCGTGCCGCCGTGCGCGCACTGGAACAGGCCTGCATGAAGGTGACCAAGCACTTCGGCGAGACCGTCGACGTCAGACGCCTGCGCGGCGACGTGCGGCGCCTGCACGACGACCTCGACCTGCTGTGCGGCGCGGAGCAGTCGGCCTCCGCCGCGGCGCGTCCGCTGGAGATCATCGAGGACCGCGACTACGAGCCGGGGTTCTGGCGGGACGCCGAGGACGAGGGCCTGGGGCACCACCCGTGACGACCACCCTGCCGCCGCGGCGGCCTCCGGGGCCGCATGCGCCGGGCCGCGCGACCATCGCTGCGCGCACCCTGCGCACGGACCGGTGGTGGCTGCAACCCGCCATCACGGTCGCGGTGCTGGTCGCGTTCATCGCCTACTCGACGGTGCGCGCGTTCGAGAACGCCCACTACTTCGCCGAGCCGTACATCTCGCCGTTCTACTCCCCGTGCATCACGACCGCGTGCGAGGGCAGCAGCTTTCCGGAGCTCTTCACGGGCCCGTCGTGGATCTCGCCGGCGCTGTACATCCTGGTGGTGCCACTGGGTTTCCGGCTCACCTGCTACTACTACCGCAAGGCCTACTACCGCTCGTTCTGGATGTCGCCGCCGGCCTGCGCCGTGGCCGAGCCGCACCGCACCTACACCGGCGAGACGCGCTTCCCGCTGCTGTTCCAGAACGTGCACCGGTACTTCTTCTACCTCGGGCTGCTGTTCAACGCCGTCCTCACCTACGACGCGGTGCTCGCCTTCCGCGACGAGCGCGGCGAGTGGTTCCACATGGGGCTCGGCACGCTGGTGCTGCTGACCAACGCGGCGCTGCTGTGGCTCTACTCGCTGTCGTGCCACTCCTGCCGGCACATCGTCGGGGGGCGGCTGAACCACTTCTCGCGGCACCCCGTCCGCTACAGGCTCTGGGGATGGGTGTCGGCGCTCAACGGCAGGCACATGCAGCTGGCCTGGGTCAGCCTCGTCGGCGTCGCGCTGACCGACCTCTACGTGCGGATGCTGGCCACCGGCGCGTTCGACGACCCCCGCTTCTTCTGACCGACCGAGGGGACGCATGACCGACCTTCAGCGAGCCTTTTACGACGTCCTGGTCATCGGCGCCGGCGGCGCCGGGCTGCGCGCCGCCATCGAGGCAGCCGAGCAGGGAGCGCGCACCGCGGTCGTCTGCAAGTCGCTGCTCGGCAAGGCGCACACCGTCATGGCCGAGGGCGGCATCGCCGCGGCGATGGGCAACGTCTATCCGCAGGACGGGTGGAAGGTGCACTTCCGCGACACCATGCGCGGCGGAAAGATGCTCAACCACTGGCGGATGGCGCAGCTGCACGCGCAGGAGGCACCGGACCGCGTGCGCGAGCTCGAGGACTGGGGCGCGCTGTTCGACCGCACCCCCGAGGGGCTGATCAGCCAGCGTGACTTCGGCGGGCACCGCTTCGCCCGGCTGGCGCACGTCGGCGACCGCACCGGCCTCGAGCTGATCCGCACCCTGCAGCAGCGGACCGTCGCGCTCGGCATCGACGTCTACATGGAGTGCACCGTCACCCGGCTGCTGCGCGCGCACGACGGGCGCATGGCCGGGGCGTTCGGCTACTGGCGGGAGTCCGGGCAGTTCCTCGCGCTGCAGGCCCCGGCGGTCGTGCTCGCCACGGGGGGCATCGGCAAGTCGTACAAGGTCACGTCGAATTCCTGGGAGTACACCGGCGACGGCCACTCGCTGGCGCTGCAGGCCGGAGCGTCGCTGGTCAACATGGAGTTCGTGCAGTTCCACCCGACCGGCATGGTCTGGCCGCCGTCGGTGCGCGGCATCCTGGTCACCGAGTCGGTGCGCGGCGACGGGGGCATTCTCAAGAACTCCGCCGGCAACCGCTTCATGTTCGACTACATCCCCGACTTCTTCCGCAAGGAGACCGCCGAGACGGAGGAGGAGGCCGACCGCTGGTACACCGACAAGACCAACAACCGCCGGCCGCCTGAGCTGCTCCCCCGCGACGAGGTCGCACGCGCCATCAACAGCGAGGTCAAGGCCGGGCGCGGCTCACCGCATGGCGGGGTGTTCCTCGACATCGCGTCCCGGCGCTCGGCGGAGTACGTACGCAAGCGCCTGCCGTCGATGTACCACCAGTTCAAGGAGCTCGCCGAGGTCGACATCACCGCCGAGCCGATGGAGGTCGGGCCGACCTGCCACTACGTGATGGGTGGGGTCGAGGTCGATCCCGACACGGAGTCGTCGGTCGTGCCGGGGCTGTACGCCGCAGGGGAGGTCGCCGGCGGCATGCACGGCTCCAACCGGCTGGGCGGCAACTCGCTGTCGGACCTGCTGGTGTTCGGCCGGCGGGCAGGTGCGGCCGCCTCCGCGTACGCCCGCGAGACCGACGCCGCGCCGCTGCGCGAGGACGACCTCACCGACGCGACGCGCGAGGCCCTCGCGCCGTTCGCCCGGGAGGGCGGCGAGAACCCGTACACCGTGCAGCACGACCTGCAGACCTGCATGAACGACCTCGTCGGGATCATCCGCACGGCCGCCGAGGTGCAGCAGGCGCTCGACCGGATCGAGGAGTTGAAGATCCGGGCCAAGGCGCTGACCGTGCAGGGCCAGCGGCAGTACAACCCCGGCTGGCATCTGGCCCTCGACCTGCCGCACATGCTGCGCGTCTCCGAGTGCATCGCGAAGGCGGCGCTCGAGCGCGAGGAGAGCCGGGGCGGCCACACCCGCGACGACTTTCCGGGACCCGACCCGGAGTGGGCCAAGATCAACGTCATCTGCACCGCAGACGGCGAGGGCATCGCGCTCAAGCGCCAGCCGCTGCCGGTCATGCCCGACGAGCTGGCCGCCATCTTCGAGGAGCACTGATGAGCTACGACGCGCGCCTGCGGGTCTGGCGCGGCGACGCGTCCGGCGGCGACCTGCAGGACTTCACCGTCCAGGTCAACGAGGGCGAGGTCGTCCTCGACATCATCCACCGTCTCCAGGCGACCCAGACGCCGGACCTGGCCGTCCGGTGGAACTGCAAGGCCGGCAAGTGCGGTTCCTGCAGCGCCGAGATCAACGGCCGGCCCCGGCTGATGTGCCTGACGCGCATGGGGACGTTCGGCGAGGAGGAGGTGGTGACCGTGACGCCGATGCGCGCGTTCCCCGTCATCCGCGACCTGGTGACCGACGTGTCGTTCAACTACGAGAAGGCGGCGCAGATCCCGCCGTTCACCCCGCGCCAGCGCGATGCCGACGGCAACCACCGGATGCAGCAGGTGGACGTCGAGCGGTCGCAGGAGTTCCGCAAGTGCATCGAGTGCTTCCTCTGCCAGGACACATGCCACGTCGTGCGTGACCACGAGGAGAACAAGCCGGCCTTCGCCGGGCCGCGCTTCCTCATGCGGATCGCCGAGCTCGAGATGCACCCCCTCGACGGCGTCGACCGGCGGCGGCTGGCGCAGGACCACTTCGGCCTCGGCATGTGCAACATCACCAAGTGCTGCAGCGAGGTCTGCCCCGAGGGCATCCACATCACCGACAACGCCCTCATCCCGCTGAAGGAGCGCGTGGTCGACCGCAAGTACGACCCACTCACCTGGTTGGGCAGCAAGATCGGCCTGCGCCCCAAGGACTAGGGCAGCAGCTGGTCGAGCAGCCGCAGCCAGACCTCCGACACCGTCGGGTACGACGGAACGGCGTGCCACAGCCGGTGCAGCGGCACCTCCCCCACGACCGCCACCGTGGCGGAGTGCAGGAGCTCCGCCGCGCCGGGGCCGACGAACGTCGCGCCGACGAGCACCCCGCGGTCGGCGTCGACGACCAGCTTCGCCCAGCCGCGGTAGTCGTCGGACACCAGCGCGGCGCCGGCCACGGCCGCGGTGTCGTGCTCCGCGGTGCGCACCGACAGCCCGCGGTCGCGCGCCCCCTGCTCGGTCAGGCCCACCGCGGCGACCGGCGGGTCGGTGAACACCACCTGCGGCACGGCGGCAGCGTCGGCGGTCGCCGCGAACCGGCTCCACGGCGGCGGCTCGACGGCATCGGGGTCGCCGGCCGCGCGCGCCGCGATGACCGCGCCGCAGGCGCGCGCCTGGTACTTGCCCTGGTGCGTCAGCAGCACCCGGCCGGTGACGTCGCCGGCGGCGTAGAGCCAGCCACCGTCCACGCCCAGCACCCGCATCGTGTCGTCGGTCGGGAGGCCGGCGCCTTCCTCGAGGCCGACGGATTCCAGGCCCAGCCCGGCGGTGCGGGGGGTGCGGCCGGTCGCGACCAGCAGCTCGTCGCCCTGCACGTCGCCGTCGGCCGTGGTGACGACGACCGTGCCGTCGGCGCTCCGGGCGACGGACCGGGTCTGCACGCCGGTGCGGACGTCGACGCCGGCGTCGCGCAGTGCCCGGGCGACGAGCTCGCCGGCCCGCGCCTCGTTGCCGGGCAGCAGCCGCGGGCCGCGCTGCAGGACGGTGACCCGCGACCCGAGCGCCGCCCAGGCGGTGGCCATCTCGGCCCCGACGACGCCGCCGCCGAGCACCACCAGCCGGCCGGGAACCGCCGGTGCGCTGGTGGCGTCGCGGCTGTCCCAGACGCCGACCTCCGCCAGCCCCTCGATCGGCGGCAGAGCGGCCGCACTCCCCGTGCAGACCACGACGGCGTGCCGGGCGGTGAGCACCACCGTGTCGCCCTCGGTTCCGGTCACCTCGACCTGCCGCACGCCGGTCAGCCGGCCGGTGCCGCGCACCAGCGGCACCGCGAGGCCGTCCAGCCAGCCGACCTGGCTGCTGTCGTCCCAGTCGTGGGTGAAGGAGTCGCGCCGGGCCAGCACCGCGTCGACGTCGAGGGCCCCGGTCACGGCTTCGCGCGCTCCGGCGACGGCCCGCGCCGCGGCCAGCGCCTCGACCGGCCGCAGCAGCGCCTTGCTGGGCATGCAGGCCCAGTACGAGCACTCCCCGCCAACCAGCTCGGACTCCACGACGACGGCGCTCAGGCCCCCGCGCACGACGTAGTCGGCGACGTTCTCACCGACCGGGCCGGCGCCGAGGATCACGACGTCGTAGGCGGTCTGCTGCACCGTCCGGGGCGGGTGGTCCGTCGGGCGCGGGGTGGTGGCCACAGCTGCAGTCTGACCAGGAGTGGGGCCGGCGTAACCCGGGTACGCCCCTCGAACACCCGTTCGAGTTCCCGCAGAAAGGCCCACCATGGTCGACAAGAACGCCGTCAGCAGCCCCGCGGAGAAGGACCCGAGCGACTGGGTGACCGGTGAGGAGCCGGCCACCGGGCCGCAGGAGAGCTACCTGTCCACGCTGGCCCAGCAGGCCGGCGCCGAGGTGGACACCGACGGCCTGACCAAGGCCGAGGCCTCGCGGAAGATCGACGAGCTGAAGCAGGAGACCGGTCGCTAGGGGTTGATCACGGAGCTGAACAGGAAGGCGACCAGGCCGAGAAACAGCAGCATGCCGATCAGGCCGACGGCCCAGGCGGCGTTGTCGCGCTCGTCCTCGTGGGCCCCTGCACCGAGCAGGCGGGGCAGGGTCCGCCCGCCGCGGGCGCCGGCCGGGTCCTCCTGCTCGTTGTCCCACGGCAGGTCGAGGCCGGGCCGGTAGCGGTCCGGATCCAGAGCCGGGTCGAGCCGGCCGGCCGGGACCGAGCCGCTGCTGCTGGCGGGCGGCGGTTCGCCCCAGCTGTCGGGACGTACGGGCTCCTGGTCGCGTTCCGGATCCATGGCCCCTCCTCGGCGCCGGCCCGGGCACGGGCCGTCCGGGTGCCTGCCAGCGTCCCACGCCCGGGCAACACCGCAGACCGGCGCGTTTCGGGCGCTCCCGGCGCGATCCGCCCTTACAGTCGGTGCTCAGCGCGCCTCGCCGCGTCACCGCGCCGACCTTCCCGGAGCCCTGCCGACGATGCGCCGCACCGCCCCGCTGCTCGCCCTCACCGCGCTCGGGATGAGCCTGCTCGTCCCGGTCCCGGCCGCCGTCGCCGCCACCGAGACGACCCGGATCGTCGTGCTGCTCGCGTCCGGGGCCGGCTCGGCCCGTGGCGCGCTGCAGCTGCACCAGGCCCGCGGCCAGGTCCTCACCTCCCTTCCGGCGCTGTCCGGCTACGTCGCCCAGGTGCCCGTCGACGAGGTCGCCGCGCTCGCGCAGGACCCGTCGGTCGAGGCGGTCGAGGTCGACGGCCTGGTGCGCGGGCTCGGAACCGTGCAGGTCGATCCACCGGCCGGGCTGGACCGCCTGGACCAGCGCTCGGGCCGCAACGGCACCTTCGCGCCGTCGGGCACGGGGGCAGGCGTCACGGCGTACGTCCTGGACTCGGGCATCAACACCACTCACCGCGACCTGGCCGGCCGGGCCACCTCGGTGCGGGACTACGTCAACCCCGGTGGCGACGGCGAGGACTGCAACGGCCACGGCACGCACGTCGCCGGCATTCTCGGCGGTACGACCTACGGGGTGGCCAAGCAGGTGAAGCTGCGCTCCGTGCGGGTGCTGGACTGCCGCAACGAGGGCTACATCTCGACCTTTCTGCGCGGCCTGGACCACGTCATCGCGGCACACGCCGCCGGCACCCCGGCGGTGGTCAACCTGAGCCTCGCGTCGCTGCAGCCGAGCGCGGTCATCGACGCCGCCGTGCGCCGGGTCGTCGCCGACGGCGTGACCGTGGTGGCCGCGGCCGGCAACGACGACCGGGACGCCTGCGCCTCCTCCCCCGCCCGGGTTCCCGAGGTCGTGACGGTCGGGGCGACCGGCGAGAACGACCGGCGGGCGTCGTTCTCCAACAGCGGCCGGTGCGTCGACCTGTTCGCACCCGGCCTGCAGGTGCGCTCGGCCAGCTGGCTGGACGACACCGGCAGCGAGCCGCGGGACGGCACCTCGCAGGCCGCACCGCACGTCGCCGGCGCAGCCGCCCTGGTGCTGCAGGCCAGCCCGCGGGCCACCCCGGCGCAGGTGGCGGCCACGCTGGCTGCCGACAGCCTGAAGGGGGCGGTCACGTCAGCCGCGGCAACCCGGCCGGACCTGCTGCACGTGGGAGGCGGCGCCCCCGCGCCGGCTCCGCCGCCCCAGGACGCCTTCGCCGCCGCCGGCGACCTGACCGGCGACCGCGGCACGACCACCAGCTACCTGGTCGCAGCCAGCGCGGAGCCCGGTGAGCCGGCACACGCCCCGGGCCACCCGGCGGTGCACTCGCTGTGGTGGTCCTTCACCGCGCCCCGCGACGGCACCCTGGCGCTCAACGTCGTCGGGGACGACGTCGACACGGTGCTGGCCGTCTACACCGGCACGGCCGTCGACGCGCTGACGGCGGTGGCGTCCAACGACGACGGCAGCCGCGCCAGCCACGCCAGCGCGCTGGCCCTGCCGGTCCGCAAGGGGCAGACCTACCGGGTCGCCGTGGACGGCTACGCCGGCGAGACCGGCCCGGTCACCCTGGCCCACCGGCTCACGACCGGCCCGGCGGACCTGGCCGCCCCGCGCATCACCTCGCTGGCCGTGAACCCCTCCACCGCGCCGGTCGGCACCGGCCCCGCCGTCGTCACCGTGACGCTGCGGATGACCGACGAGCTCGGTGCCCGGGACCCGGTCGTCGACCTGCGCGACAGCAACGGCCGCAGCGCCGGCGCCGCCCGCGCCCGCCGGATGTCGGGCACCGCGCAGGACGGGCTCTACCGCGCGACGGTGCTCGTCGCGAAAGGCACCCGGGCCGGCACCTACCGGGTGCGCACCTTTCCGACCCGCGACGTGGTGGGCAACACCGCCGCCGAGCCGGGGCCGCCGTCCGGGCTGACCGGTGCGGTCACGGTCACCGCGGGCCCGAC
>JAOPWI010000192.1 GCA_025965755.1 Frankiales bacterium
GGCCGTCGCCAGCGCCCCCGCCAGGTCGCCCCGGGGCTCGACCGCGATGTCGCAGAGCCCCTGCCAGGCCGCCGCCCGGCGCAGCTCGACGGCCAGCGCCTCGGCCACCGGGCCGGGCTGCTCACCCGGCTCCAGCCAGCTGGCCCGCACCCGCAGCACGCCGGCCCCGCGGTCCGCCTTGAGGTCGACCCGGGCCCGCAGCCGCTCCTCGTGCAGGAACGGCAGCACGTAGTAGCCGAACACCCGCTGAGCGGCCGGCACGTAGATCTCCAGGCGGTAGTCGAACCCGAACAGCCGGGCCGTGCGAGCCCGCTCCCACACCAGCGGGTCGAACGGCGACACCAGCGTGGACGCGCGGACCGTGCGGGGCACCGCCGCCTCCGGGTGCAGGTACGCCGGCCCCTTCCAGCCCTCGACCTCGACCGGCAGCAGCTGCCCGGCCTGCACCAGATCCCGGACGGCGACCGCCGTCTCGTCGACCCGCAACCGGAAGTAGTCGCGCAGGTCGCGCTCGGTGGCCACGCCGTGCGACCGGGCGGCCAGCAGGACCAGCTCGCGCTGGGCCTGCTCGCGCGTCGGCGTCGGCAGGTCCAGGACGGCTGCCGGGAGCACCCGCGACGTCAGGTCGTACAGCCGCTGAAACCTCGGCCGGCTGTGGGTGGTGACCTCACCGGCCCAGAACAGGTGCTCCAGGGCCAGTTTCGTGTCGTCCCAGCTCCACCAGGCGCCCGGCCGGCGGGCGCCCTCGCGCAGCTCGCCGGCCCCGACCGGACCGCGGTCACGCACCGCCTGCAGGACCGACGCCACGAAGCCGGGCTGCTCCCGGACCAGGCGGCTGACCCGGGCCCACCCCTCCTCACCGGCGGCCGACCGGGCCATCCGCCAGCGCAGCAGCGGGTGCCGGCCGGCGGGGAGCAGGGACGCCTCGTGCCCCCAGTACTCGAACAGGTCGCGGTGCCGGAACGCCGCGCGGTCCAGCAGCGCCGTGTCGTACGGCCCGAGCCGGCTGTAGACCGGCAGGTAGTGGGCCCGCTCGAAGACGTTGACGGAGTCGACCTGCAGCAGCTGGGTCCGCCCGAGAACGCGGCGCAGGTGCCGGCGGTCCGGCGGCCCGGCCGGCGGGCGGTCGGCGAAGCCCTGGGCGGCCAGCGCGACCCGGCGGGCGGCGCGCAGCGACAGGCGCTCCGGACGCGGCACGCCCTCCTACTCGACGCGCGAGGTCGACGTGTCCGGCCCACCCGCGCCGATCCACACCGCCTTGACGTTGGTGAACTCGCGGATGCCGTGGGCGGCGAGCTCCCGGCCGTATCCGGAGGCCTTGATCCCGCCGAACGGCAGCGCCGGGAAGCTGGCGGTCATGCCGTTGAGGAACACCTGGCCGGCCTCCAGGTCGCGGACGAAGCGCTCCTGCTCCGCGGGATCGTCGGTCCAGGCGTTGGAGCCCAGGCCGAACTCGGTGTCGTTGGCCAGCCGGATCGCCTCGTCGATGTCGGCGACGCGGTGCAGCTGGGCGACCGGGCCGAAGACCTCCTCGCGGTACATCCGCATCTGCGGCGTGACGTCGGCCAGCAGGGTCGGCGGGTAGTACCAGCCGGGGCCGTCCGGGCGGACGCCGCCGACCAGCAGCCGGGCACCCCGGTCGAGCGCGTCCTGCACCAGCTCCTCGACGTCCTGGCGGCCCTGCTCGGTCGCCAGCGGGCCCACGTCGGTGCCCTCGACCATCGGGTCGCCGAGCACCAGCGCGGCCATCGCCTCGGCGAAGAGCCGCTCGAACTCCTCCGCCACGTCGGCGTGGACGATGAAGCGCTTGGCCGCGATGCAGCTCTGGCCGTTGTTCTGGCAGCGGGCGGCGGCCGCGACGGTGGCGGCACGCCTGAGGTCGGCCGACGGCATCACCACGAACGGGTCGCTGCCGCCCAGCTCGAGCACCGTCTTCTTCAGCGCGTCGCCGGCGATGGCGGCGACCGACTGGCCGGCCGGGCCCGAGCCGGTCAGCGTGGCGGCCACGACCCGGTCGTCGCGCAGCACGGACTCGACCTGCGCCGACCCGATGAGCAGCGTCTGGAACACGTCGGCCGGAAAACCGGCCCGGCGGAACAGCTCCTCCATGTAGAGCGCCGTCTGCGGCACGTTGCTGGCGTGCTTGAGCAGCCCGGTGTTGCCGGCCATCAGCGCAGGTGCGGCGAAGCGCATGGCCTGCCAGAGCGGGAAGTTCCACGGCATGATCGCCAGCACCGGCCCGAGCGGCTGGTAGCGCCCGAACGCCATGACCGCCCCGACGGAGTCGGCGTCGACCGGCTCGTCGGCGAGGAAGTCGGCGCCGTGCTCGGCGTAGAACCGCAAGCCGGCGGCGCACTTGCCGACCTCCGCCTTGGCGGTCGCGAGCGTCTTGCCCATCTCGGTCGTCATGACGTGGGCGACCCGGTCGGTGTCGGCGTCCAGCACGTCGGCGGCGGCGCGCAGCCAGCCGGCGCGGTCGGCGTAGGACGTCAGCCGGTAGGTCGAGAAGGCCGCGGCCGAGCGCGCCAGGCGGTCCTCGAGCCCGGCCTCGTCCAGGGCCTGGAAGGTCTTGAGCACCTCGCCCGTCGCCGGGTTCGTCGTCGCGATCGCCATGCCCCGCTCCTGTCCGCATCCGTGCCCCGTCACACCCTGCCCCGTCCGGGTCGCCCTACGCTGCAGGTCATGGCCGACGTCAGCGTGCGACCCGCACGCCCCCTGGACGCCGAGCGGGTCGCGAAGGTGCAGCTGGACACCTGGCGCCAGGCGTACGGCGGGCTGCTCCCGGCCGAGGTGCTGGACACCCCGCTGGAGCAGGTGGCCGCGGTCTGGCTCAACGCGATCGAGGCTCCGCCCAGCCCGGCCCACCGGGTGCTGGTCGCCATGGAGCGGGACGAGCTCGTCGGCTTCGCCAGCAGCGCACCGGCTGACGACGAGGGCCTGCCGGCCGCCACGGTGGAGGTCACCGCCCTGCTCGTGGAGCCGCGGTGGGGACGGCGCGGCCATGCCAGCCGGCTGCTGGCGGCCAGCGTGGACTCCTGGCGCGCCGACGGCTCGACCACCGCGCTCTGCTGGGCCTGGGAGCGCGACGCCGCCACGCTGGCCTTTCTCACCGGCGCCGGCTGGGAGCGCGACGGCGCGGTCCGCGGCCTGGACACCGGCCCGCGGGTGCAGCGCCAGGTCCGCCTGCACACCGACCTCCGGCCATGAGCTTTCGCGGGTTCCCCGAGCCGGCGCTGGACTTCTACGAGGGGCTCGAGGCCGACAACACCAAGGCCTACTGGACCGACCACCGCTCGGCGTACGAGGAGGCGGTGAAGGCGCCGTTCGAGGCGCTGCTGGCCGAGCTGGAGCCGCAGTTCGGTGCCGGCAAGCTGTTCCGGCCCTTTCGGGACGTGCGGTTCAGCAAGGACAAGACGCCGTACAAGGAGCACGCCGGCGCGGTCGTCGCGGGGCAGCCGGGCGACGGCGGCCTGTACGTCCAGCTCTCGGCAGCCGGGCTGATGGTGGCCGGCGGGTACTGGCACACGACGACCGCGCAGGCCCGCCGGCTGCGCGCCGCGGTCGCCGACGACGCCACCGGCCCGTCGCTGGTGCGGGTGCTCGACGCGCTGGTCGCGGCCGGCTTCGCCCTCGGCGGCGACCGGCTCAAGCGGGTGCCCAGGCCGTGGGACGGCAGCCACCCGCGGGCCGGGCTGCTGACGCTGAAGTCGCTGACCGCCTCGCGCACGTACGCCCCGGCGCCGTGGCTGCACACGGCGGCCTGCCGCGAGCGGGTGGTCGACGGCTGGCGGGCGCTGGGCCCGCTCAACGCCTGGTTGCGCGAGCGCGTCGGTCCCGCGGACGTCACGGCCTGACGGCCGCCACCGCCTCGGCCTCGGTGTCGGCGACCAGCGCCTCGGCCAGCCCGACGATCTCGAGCACCCGGCGGGCCGGGACCCCGCGCGGCGCGACGACGCGCAGCAGGCTCCCCCGGCGGCCGCACTCGCGGGCCAGCCGGTCGACCAGGCGCACCCCGGAGCTGTCGAAGAACGACACGTTCCGCAGGTCGAGCACCACGCCGACGGCGCCGTCGACCAGCGCGCCGACGGTCGCCAGCAGCGGCGGGGCGGTCACGGCGTCCAGCTCCCCCGAGCCGCGCAGGACGCGCACCCCGTCCGTACGCCCCTCGACCGGTGAGACGGTCACGGCTCGGCCCTGCTGACCCGGCGGCGCAGCACGACGGTGGTGCCCTCGCCCGCCTCGACCGCGACCTCGTCCACGAGCAGCTCCACGATGTGCAGGCCGCGGCCGCGCTCGACGGAGTCGCGCGGCTCCTGCCAGCTGCCCTGGTCCGAGACCTGCACGACCACCTCGTCCGGGCCGTCGTCGTGCTGCTCCAGGCGCACCGACAGGTCGACGTGGGCGCTGGGCTGCCCGCCGCCGCCGTGCTCGGCGGCGTTGGCCACCACCTCGGACGCCGCGAGAACCAGGTCGGCGCCCTCCATGCCCCCGATCTGGTGGTCGGCCAGCCAGCCGGCGAGCGCCCGGCGGACCGTCGACAGGTCGGCGAGGTCGGCGGCCAGCCGGCGCTGGAACGGCGGGCCGGCCCACGACAGCAGCAGCACGCACACGTCGTCGCGGACCTGCTCGTCGCGCAGCAGCGTCTCGGTCAGCGCCTTCACCGCGTCGCCGAGCGGCAGGTCCGCCAGAGCCGCGGCCGCGGTGCGCACCAGGTCCAGGCTGTCGTCGAGGGCGCGGTCGCGGCGCTCCACCAGCCCGTCGGTGTACATGAGCAGGCGGTCGCCGGGCGCCAGGCGGACCTGCGCCTCGCCCCGGGCCTGCGGGTGCACGAACGCGCCGAGCGGCGTGGAGCGGCCGCCCCACAGCAGCCTCGGCTCGCCGGCGGCCGGCAGCAGGACGGGCGGCGGGTGGCCCGCGCAGGCGTAGCGCAGCAGGCCGGTGGCCAGGTCGAGCTCGGCGTAGGCCAGCGTCGCCAAGCCGGCCGCCTCGACCTGCTCGACGAAGCGGTCCAGGCGTGACAGCAGCCGCGCCGGGCCCATGTCCGGACCGGCGACGGCGCGGACGGCGCTGCGCAGCTGGCCCATCGCGCTGGCGGCGCCGAGGCCGCGGCCCACCACGTCGCCGACCACGACCGACAGCACGCCGTCCTCGACGAGAAAGACGTCGTACCAGTCGCCGCCGACCTCCAGCAGCTCCACGCCGGGGCGGTAGGCCGTCGCCACCGCGAAGCGGTTGTCGTCCGGCGGCTCGACGGCCAGCAGCGAGTGCTGCAGCTCGTGCGCCACGTCGGCGCTCTGCTCGTGCAGCTCGGCCCGGTCCAGGGCCAGCCCGGCCTGCAGGCCCACGGCGGTCAGCACCTCGAGGTCGAGCCGGTCGGCCGCCTCGCCAGGGGGGGCGACGACCGACAGCACGCCCTGCAGCGCCGAGGTGCCGTGCAGCGGAACGACGACCCGGCCGGCGTCCTCGGCGGCCACCTGGCCGTGCAGGACCACGCCGGCCTCCGGCAGCGGCGCGCCGAGCGGCTCGCCGCGGGCCCCGTGCAGCGCCAGCCC
>JAOPWI010000201.1 GCA_025965755.1 Frankiales bacterium
GTGAAGGCGGTCGCGATCAGCTCGTCCTCGCCGAGCTCGGCGAGCGCGGCCAGCAGCGACGCGGTGTAGCGGCCGACGCCGGTCCGGTGCCCCAGCAGCGGCGTGGCGTCGAGCCCGACGATCACCCGAGCAGCTTGTGCTGGTCCACGATCGCGTGCCAGCGGTCGGCGAAGGCCGGCTCGTCGTACAGGTGGGCGCGCGCAACGGCGCTGGCCGCGAGCCGGGACCGCAGCGCGCTGTCCTCGGCGACCTCGACGGTGCGCTCGATGAGCTGCTCCGCGGTCGTCCAGCGGAAGCCGTCGACGCCGTCGCGGACGATCTCCTTCTGGCCCGCCCGGTCGATCACGACGGGCACGCAGCCACCGGCCATCGCCTCGACGGTCGTCATGCCGAAGTGCTCGTTGACCCAGGGCTTCTTCTCCTCGTCCTCGCCGTAGCCGGTGGCGGACCAGAAGACCGAGCAGCTCGAGAGCAGCTCCTCGACCCGGGCCCGGGGCGCGTTGGGGATGATCTCGACCGGCAGCCCCTGGGCGGCGTCGCGGACCTGCTGCAGGTAGGGCTCCTGCGACGGCTCGCACCCGCCCACGACGTAGAACGTCCAGCCGGGGAGCTTGCCGGCGCGGTGGGCCTGGCCGAAGAACTGCACCATGTCCAGCTGGCGCTTGGCGTGGCCGAGGCCCGGCGCGAAGAAGCGGCCGACGGTCAGGACGGCCTGCTGCCGGACCGGCGCGGGGTGCAGCCGGTGCACCTGGATCGGCGGGTAGAGCACGTCGCTGTCGGTGTGCCAGGACCGCTGGATCCAGCCGCGGGTGTACTCGCTGTTGGCCATGACCGTGTCGTAGTGCTCGAGAAACGACAGGTCCTGGGAGTCGTGCAGCAGCCAGGGATAGCGGTACGCGAGCAGCTCGCGCGGCCCGTAGCGCCCTGCCTCCAGGCGGAGCTTGCTCACGGCGACGCCCAGCGTGCGGTGGTCGGTGCCGCCCGGGACGAAGGTGTCCGAGCGGAAGTGCAGCTCGGCGCCGCGCGGCGCGTCCGGCAGGCGCACCCGGCGGACCCGGAAGTCGGCCGAGACCGCGATCTCGCCGAGCTGCGTGCCGTGCTCGTCCTCGACCCGCAGGGCGGTGGTGCCGGCCAGGCCGGGGCCGCCGACCTCCATGCGCAGCGTCCGCGGCCCGCCCGGCGGCAGCGAGATGACGGCGTCGCCGCTGGTCCAGGCCCACTTGCGGCGGCGGCCGCCCTCGGGCGGGAACCAGCCGACGCCGTACTCCAGCCCGCCGGCGTGCGCGCGCACCAGCGGACCGACGTACTTCACGGCGAGCCGGCGCCAGGCCTCGGGGAAGTCGTAGAACGGCGTCGGGAAGTAGCAGAGGTAGGCGGCCTTGGCGCTGCGGGGGGCCAGCCGGCTCATGTAGGAGCCGTTGACGAACAGGTCGTAGTCCTGCGAGACGGCGGACATCTCCAGGTCACCCTTGTCCGGGACGATCCGCAGCGTGCACCGGGACAGGTCCAGACCCAGGTGGTCGGCCAGCTCGTCCTTGTCCACCTGGGTGTGGCCGATCAGGTCGACCTCGACGCCGTCGTGGGACAGCACCTGGGCGACCATGCCGCTGTGCGGCTCGCCGCCGCCCTGGCTGTGCCAGAACCTGTTGTAGACGGCGGCCTTCACGGTGCTTCCTCCCGGGACGTGACGAGCCACTGCTCGACGGTGGTCCGCGGCACCGCGGCGGTGCGGGACAGCTCGGCGCGCTTGGCCAGCATCGCCGGCAGCAGGCGCAGGAACGACAGCAGGACCTTGAGCCGCATGAGCGTCTGCCGTACGGCCGGCCGCCGCCGGTCGCGCCATCCCTGCCGGGCGGCGCGGACCGCGATGGAGGCGGTGGTCAGCGGATAGCGACCGACCTCGCGCACCGCGCGGGCCGCGGTCGCGTTCTTGACCAGCATGAGCAGGCGGTTGCGGTCGGTGTGGAAGACGAACCGGGGGGACCACTCGACGCTGCTGGCGGAGTGGATGTGGCGGACCACGGCGGTCGGCTCGTAGCGGATCGACCAGCCGGCCAGCCGCAGCCGCCACGACAGGTCGGTGTCCTCGTAGTAGAGGAAGAAGTCGTCGTCGAACCAGCCGAGCTCGCGGCCGGCCTCGGTGCGGAAGGCGACCGCGCAGCCGCACAGCGCGAAGACCTCGCGGGGCTGGTCGTACTGCCCGGTGTCCACCTCCTGGAAGCCGCGGTCCGCCCCGTAGCCGGCGTGAAAGACGATCGAGCCGGCGTTGTTGACGACGTCCACCACGGGCGTGGTCCCGGCCACCTCGAAGGAGTGCTCGGTCACCGCCTCCGTCACCGGCAGCACGGCCTCGCCGCCCTGCCAGGACAGGCGCACGTCCTTGGCCCGCTCGGCCGCCCAGCGCACGACGACGCGGTAGGGGCCGCGGGCGCCCGCGGGAAGCGGGACGAGCAGCTCGCCGGCCGGACGGGTCCAGCGGAACCGCGCCGCCCCCTCGCCCTCGGGGCCGAACACGAGCCGCTCCCACAGCACCTTCTCGGTGACGTCCTCGCCGTCGACCGTGAGGCCGAGCACCCGCAGGCCCAGCTCGCGCGGGTCGTGCGGGCCGGGCGAGAAGCCCTCGGTCGACAGCTCCAGCGGCAGAAAGCGCGGCGCGAAGACGACCTTGCTGCTGACCGCGGCCAGCCGCTCGGCGCCCGGCTCGTCGAAGGGCACGAGCAGGCGCTCCAGCCATTCCGGCTCGGGCGTGGCGTCGTTGTTGAGCAGCACGGCGTACGGCGTGGTGACGTGCTCCAGCGCGCTGTTGTTGCCGCCGGCGAAGCCCCGGTTCTCGGCGTTGCGGACGACCCGGACCGCCGGATAGCGGGTCTGCAGCAGGGTCAGCGAGCCGTCGCTGCTGGCGTTGTCGACGACGACCACCTGGAACGGCCGGCTGGTGCGCTGGGCGAGCAGCGCGTCGAGGCAGGCCGGCAGCAGGTGGGCGCCGTTCCAGTTGACGATGACGACGGTGGCGACGGGCGCCGGCGGCTGGGACCGCTCCGCCGGGTAGGGCTCCAGAACCTCAGACGGCACGGGCGACCACGTAGACCTCGTTGGACGGATAGAGCCGGTCGAGCAGGTGGGCGTACGAGCGGCGCACGGCGGCGAGCTCCTCCTGGGTCGTGCGCAGCCGCTCCTCGAGCACCGCGATGAAGTGTCCGAACAGCGCCCAGGGCGAACCCTCGAGCGACACGCCCACGCCTCCCGGGTCGTTGATCCGGTTGATGGCGTTGGCCAGGTCGCCGCGCAGGTCGGCGTCGACGTGGGTCGGCGGGGCGAGGGCCTCGGGCGGCGGGCCGGCGTGGTTGCGGGGATTGCCGCCGATCTCGACGACCTCCATGCCGGCCTTGGCGCAGTAGAAGGCGAGCAGCCGCGGCTCGTACGGCCGGACGTGGGTGGGGTCGCGCCAGAAGTCGTGGCCGATCACCGACACGCACCCGGCGTTGGGAGTGGCCGCCACGAACACGCCGCCGGGGCGCAGGGCGCGGGCCGCGTCGGCCACCAGCTGCTCCACCGCCTCGGGCTGCAGGTGCTCGACGAAGTGGGCGCTGAAGACGCCGCCGAGCGAGCCGGCCGGCCGGCCGGCGAGGTCGGCGAGCGCGTCGCCGTAGGCGACCTCCAGGCCGGCCGCCCGGGCCGCCTCGACCATGCCCTCGTCGAGGTCGACGCCCTGCGCCGGCACGCCCGCCTCGCGGAGCAGCTCGAGGAACTCGCCGCGGCCGCAGGCGAGCTCCAGGACGGGGCCGTCGGGGAAGTACGGGACGTAGTGCGACAGCCCGGCCCGGCTGTGGTCCCGGTCGTAGCCCATGTAGGCGTAGTAGTCGCTCTCGAGCCTGGTCATGACACCGCCTCCGCGCTGTGGATCTCGACGGTGGCCGGTACGTCGAGCAGCCCCGGCAGCTCGCCGGTCTCGACCCAGATGGCGCTGTCGAAGCGGCGGGCGGTGATCGGCAGCCCGGTTCCGGGCTCGTCCACCTGCACGCCGACGATGAACGCGCCGTTGAGCCGCGGGACCTCCACGGCGAAGTCGACGCAGTAGCGGCCGGCCCGCGGCGGCAGGCTGGAGCCCTCCGGCGTGCGCAGCGAGAAGACCGGGATGTCGCCGGCGCCCATGAAGACGACCTTGACGTCGCCGGCGTGCACGGTGGGGCCGGGCAGCGCCTCGATGTCCAGCCGCAGGTGCAGGGTGTCGCCGGCCGAGAACCGACCGCTGCGCGGCCCGCCGGGAGTGGCGGAGGCGACGGCGGCGTGCACGACGTGGCCGCCGATCTGCGCCACCGGCTCCGGCGCGCCGACCGGGCGGTCCGTGCCGAGGATCTTGCGCAGAGTGCCGACCGCGAAGGCCGGGTCGCCGTCGTA
This sequence comes from Frankiales bacterium, assembly GCA_025965755.1. Classification (GTDB taxonomy): domain Bacteria; phylum Actinomycetota; class Actinomycetes; order Mycobacteriales; family SCTD01; genus RYN-170. The sequence goes on from JAOPWI010000201.1 coordinate 4,399, forward strand.
CTGCACGCGCCCCCGGTCGACCACGATGCCGCGGGTGCACAGGCTGGTGACCAGGTCCAGGCTGTGCGTGACGAACAGGATCGTCTTGCCGGCCTGCTGGAACTCCTCGATCTTGGCCAGGCACTTGCGCGCGAAGGCCTCGTCGCCGACGGCCAGCACCTCGTCGACCAGCAGCACGTCGGGGTCGACGTGCACGGCGATGGAGAACGCGAGCTTGACGTACTCGCCGGACGAGTAGTGCTTGACCGGGTCGTCGATGCGGTCGGCCTGCTCGGAGAACTCCAGAATGGCCGGGAAGAGCCGGTCGACCTCCCTGCGGGCCAGGCCGAGCAGGGCGGCGTTGAGGTAGACGTTCTCTCGGCCGGACAGCTCGCCGTTGAAGCCGGCGCCCAGCTCGAGCAGGCTGGCGATGCGGCCGTGCACCTCGACCTCGCCGGCGGTGGGCCGCAGGATGCCGGCGAGCACCTTGAGCAGCGTCGACTTGCCGGCGCCGTTCGGGCCGATCAGCCCGACCGTCTCGCCCTCGCCGACGACGACGTCGACGTCGCGCAGAGCCCAGAACTCGACCGTCGCGCCGCCGCGCCCCTTGACGAAGCGCTCCTTGAGCTGGGTCGCCTTGCTGGTGTGCGTGAGGAACTTCTTGCTCACGCCGCGCGCGACGATGACGGGCGGCGGGGTGGCCGGCGTGGTCACAGCTCCTCCGCGAAGTCGGCCTGCATCCGGTTGAAGGTCCGGCGGGCCAGCCACAGCAGCAGGCAGGACAGCGCCAGGGCGACGGCCAGGTTGCGCAGGTAGAAGGCGTAGCCGCCGTCGGCCAGCAGCTGCTGGGTCGCCCCGTTGCGGTCCACGTAGTAGGTGTCCTGGTAGACCGCCCGCTGCACGGTGGACACCACCGTGGCCATGGGGTTCAGCAGGAAGTACGCGTCGTAGGTCCAGTCCGGCCAGCCGAGCCGGTCGGTGAGCGCGGACTGGACGTAGCCGGCGGCGTACAGGATCGGGTTCAGCCAGAACCAGATGAGCATCGTGAGCTCGACGAAGTGGCTGGTGTCGCGGTAGCGGACGTTGAGGGCCGCGACCAGCGTGCCGAGCGCCGTGGTGAAGACCACGAGAACGACCAGCGCGGGCAGCAGCAGCAGGAACGGCAGGTGCAGGAAGTTCACGCCGCTGAGCAGCGCGATGAGGAACAGCACCGGCAGCTGCAGCCCGAGCTGCACCAGCGCGAAGCCGACGCCCGACAGCGGCAGGACCAGCAGCGGAAAGCGGACCTTCTTCACCAGCCCCGCGTTGCCGACCACGCTGACCGACGCGCCGCTCACACCCTGGCTGAAGGCCGTGAAGGCGAGCAGCCCGGCCATCAGATAGACGTGGTAGTCGGGGGCGTCCTGGGCGAAGACGTACGTGAAGATCACGTAGTAGATGCCGAGCAGGAACAGCGGGTTGGCCAGGCTCCAGACGAAGCCGAGAACGGACCCCTGGTACTTGACCTTGAGGTCCTTGCGCACCAGCTGGCTCAGCAGTTCCCAGCGGATCCTGCTCTGGGCCTGGGCGCGGGCCCGACCGAGCGAGGCCCGGTCAGGGCCGGTCGAGGCAGGGGCAACCACGTCGGTCGGCCTCCGCATTCGGCGTCTCGGGATCTGCGCGCGGGAGCGGCGCCGGACCGGGCGAGCATAGCGGGCAGCGGCGCACGTCCCGGGGACGGCAGGCCCGCGCCGCTACCCTCCCCTGTGTGACGTCGACGCTGCCGAGGACCGCTGCCGTCGGCGAACCGACGGAGCCCGCGCCGGCCGTCGTCACCAGCCTTGACCTGCTCGCCGGCGGCGCCCTGCTGGTGGTCGCGCTGGCCGGCTGGGTCGCCCTCGCGCTGGCCCACCTCGGCCGCCACAGCGCCGCGGCGGTGCTCGCCCTGACGCTGATCGTGCTGGTCGCCCTGGCCGTTTTCGCGCGGC
>JAOPWI010000217.1 GCA_025965755.1 Frankiales bacterium
CGTCGAGCTCCCCGCCCGGCTGCAGGGGCACCCGGGTGAGCCGGCCGACGCCCCGCTCCCGCGGCGGACCCGACCGGCCCAGGCGGATGGCGACCCGGCCGGCCAGCCGGCGGGCGAGCGCGCGCAGCCGCTCGTCGGTCGCCGCGGACATCTCGGCCAGCAGGCTGAGCGCGGTGTCCGCGTCGATCTCGAGCTGCTCGGAGAAGGCGGTCTCGTCCAGCTCCCCGAGGGACGGGGAGATCTCGGAGAACGCCGGGTTGCGCGACAGGTCGCGCCGCGAGGTGGAGCCCTTGGACGCCTCGGCCAGCGCCTCCTGGGCGTCCTCGCCCTCCAGCGTCAGCGCTGGACGATCCACCCCGGAGGGCCCACCAGCGGGGGCCGGACCGGGGCCTGGCCCGGGTCCGGCCTCGGGGCTTCCCCCGGGTCGGTCTCACCTGCCTCGCCCTCGGGCACCGGGTCGAAGACCTGCTGCCAGAGGTCCCGGACGACGTCCTCGGGCGACCGGGTGGCGCCCTCGTGCATGCGCATGCGGCCCGACAGCGCGGTGAGGGCCGCGTCGAGCGTGACCTCGGGGTCGGTCGCGGCGGCGCCGCGCAGCGTGGCCAGCGTGCCGGCCACGAGGACCAGGTCGATGGCGCCGCGCACGGAGGAGCCGACGCGCACGTCGGGGTGGCTGCGGGTGAGGCGGACCAGCGCGACGGCCTTGTCGACGTCGGGGCTGCGGTCGGCCACCTCGCCGGCGTTGCGCCGGACGATCTCGGCCTCGTCGGACGCGTCCTGGTAGTCCATGCGCACCCGGCAGGTGCGGTCGTAGATGGCGGACGCGATGCGGGCGGTGCCGACGGCGTCGTACGGGTTCATGGCCGCGACCAGGCGGAAACCCTCGGCGGCCACCAGCCGGCCGAGCCGCGGGACGTGCAGCTCGCCCTCGCTCATCACCGTGATGAGGACGTTGAGCGTCTCCTCGGGGACCCGGTTGATCTCCTCGACGTAGAGCAGGGCGCCCTCGCGCATGGCGGCCGCGAGCGGCCCGTCGACGAAGATGTCGTCGGAGTAGCCCTCGCTCAGCACGCGCGACGGGTCGTGGTGCCCGACCAGGCGCGCCGGCGTCAGCTCGGCGTTGCCCTCGACGAACTGGAAGGCGAGACCGGCGCCGCGCGCGAGACCGCGCAGCAGCGTCGACTTGCCGGTGCCCGGCGGACCCTCCAGCAGCATGTGCCGCCCGGCGAGCAGGGCGGCCAGGACCAGCTCGACCTCGCGCCGCCGCCCGACCACCTGCGCACGCAGGCGGTCGGGCAGCGACGCGTCGAGCAGGGTGGTCGACCCGCGGGCGGGGGTCCCGCTCAGTAGTCGTCCTCGCCGTAGACGATCAGGCCGCGGATGTTCTTGCCCTCGAGCATGTCCGCGTAGCCCTGGTTGATGTCCTCGAGCTTGTACGTCTTGGTGATCAGCTCGTCCAGCTTGAGCTGGCCGTCGCGGTAGAGGCCGAGCAGCTTGGGAATGTCGAAGCGCGGGTTGCCGCCGCCGAAGATGGCGCCCTGGACACGCTTCTGCAGCAGGGTCAGCTCGAACAGGCTGAGCTTGACGTCGATGTCCTCGATGCCACCCATGCCGGTGACGACGGTGGTGCCGCCCTTGCCGATGAGCGCCATCGCCTCGGCGATGTGCTCGCCCTCGATCCGGCCCACGCAGATGACGGCCTTGTCGGCCATCTTGCCCCAGGTCAGCTCGTTCACGGGCTGCGCGGCCTCGGCCATGCTGGCGAACGTGTGGGTGGCTCCGAGCAGCATGGCCTGCTCGCGCTTGAACTCCACCGGGTCGATCGCGATGATCCGGCGCGCGCCGGCCGCCTTGGCGCCCTGCACCGCGTTGGCGCCGACACCGCCGATGCCGATCACGACGACGTCCTCGCCGGCCTGGACCTCGGCGGCGTAGACCGACGAGCCCCATCCGGTGGTGACGCCGCAGCCCACCAGGGCCGCCTTGTCCAGCGGGATGTCGTCCTCGATCTTGACGGCCGAGGCCTCGTGGATCGTGACGTACGGCGAGAAGGTCCCCAGCAGGCACATGGGCGTGACGCCGTCGCCGGCGGCGTTGCGGATGCGGTGCGTGCCGTCCGCGATGGCGGTGCCGCCGAGCAGGTAGGCGCCCAGGTCGCAGATGTTCTGGTGGCCGCTCGAGCAGGACGGGCAGCGCCCGCAGGCGGGGATGAACGCCAGGACGACGTGGTCGCCCTCCTTGAGCGACGTGACGCCGGCTCCGACCTTGATGACGGTGCCGGCACCCTCGTGGCCGCCGATGAAGGGCCAGGACGGAATCGGGATGTCCCCCGTGCGGACGTGCTCGTCGGAGTGGCACATGCCCGAGGCGGCCAGCTTGACCATGACCTCGCCCGCGACCGGGTCGCCGACCTCGACCTCCTCGACCTTCCAGTCCTCGTTGAGCCCGTACAGCAACGCGGCCTTGGTCTTCAACATCGTCTCCTTGTCCCTGTGACGGGTGCCACAGCCGGCGTGAGCAACATAGCCCCAGAGCGTTTCATCAGCGGGGACATCGTGAGCACCCGGGGTGCCCTGGACAAGCGTCCGGGCATGGGACAGCCTCGCGCCACGTTGCGGGCGCGATCGCGACTCCGCACCCACCGACAGAAGGAGTCCTGCGGCATGGCCGAGGTCCACGAGTACAGCGACATCTACGTCGGCGGCGCATGGGTGCCGTCGGAGGGCGCGGGCCGCATCGAGGTCCGCAACCCGGCCACCGAGGAGGTCATCGCGACCGTCCCCGACGGCACCGCGGGTGACGTGGACAGGGCCGTCGCGGCCGCGAAGGCGGCACTGCCCGGCTGGTCCTCCTGCTCGCCGGCCGAGCGGGCCAGCTGGCTGCGCAAGGCGCACGAGGCGCTGAACGCGCGCGCCGAGGAGATCGCGGCCGTCATCACCCAGGACATGGGGATGCCGGTCAGCCTGTCCGGCCTCGTCCAGGTCGGCCTGCCGACGTTCAACCTGGCCCACTTCGCCGACCTGGCCGAGAGCTTCAACTGGGACGGCGAGGAGGTCGGCAACTCCCTCATCGTGCGCGAGCCGGTCGGTGTCGTCGGCTGCATCACGCCGTGGAACTACCCGCTGCACCAGATCGTCCTGAAGGTCGGCGCTGCTCTCGCGGCCGGCTGCACCATCGTCCTGAAGCCGACCGAGGTCGCGCCCCTGTCGGCCTACAAGCTGGCCGAGATCTTCCACGAGACCGGCCTGCCGGCCGGCGTGTTCAACATGGTCTCCGGCCAGGGCGTCCCGGTCGGCGAGGCCATCGCCAGGCACGCCGACGTCGACATGGTCTCGTTCACCGGCTCGACGCGCGCGGGCACCCGCGTCGCCGAGCTGGCCGCCGCGTCGGTCAAGCGGGTCGCGCTCGAGCTGGGCGGCAAGTCGGCCAACGTCATCCTCGACGACGCCGACCTGGAGAAGGCCGTCACCGACGGCGTCGGCAAGTGCTACCTCAACTCGGGCCAGACCTGCTCGGCCCTGACCCGCATGCTGGTGCCGGCGGCCAAGCTGGAGCAGGCCGAGCAGATCGCGGCCGCCGTCGCCGCCGGCTACTCCATCGGCGACCCGACCAGCCCGAGCACCGTGCTCGGCCCGCTGGTCAACGCCGCCCAGCTCGAGCGCGTCCGCGGCTACATCCAGACCGGCATCGACGAGGGCGCCAAGCTCATCACCGGCGGCCTGGAGAGCGGCCAGGAGAAGGGCTACTTCGTCGCCCCGACCGTGTTCTCCGGCGTCACGCCCGACATGACGATCGCCCGCGAGGAGATCTTCGGCCCGGTTCTGGTGATCATGCCGTACACCGACGAGGACGACGCCGTGCGCATCGCCAACGACACCGAGTACGGCCTGGCGGGCGGGGTCTGGTCCGGCGACGCCGACCACGCCCTGAAGGTGGCCAAGCGACTGCGCACCGGCCAGGTCGAGATCAACGGCGGCGCGTTCAACCCGGCGGCGCCGTTCGGCGGCTACAAGAAGTCCGGCGTCGGCCGCGAGGGCGGCACGTACGGCCTCGAGGAGTTCCTGGAGACCAAGGCCATCCAGCGCTAGTCCCCCGCGGACGACCTGCTGCCGGCCCGGGCCCTGCCC
>JAOPWI010000239.1 GCA_025965755.1 Frankiales bacterium
TGGCGGGCTGAGCAGCGGGCGGTCGCGCCGCCCGTGGTGGCGTCGCGCTGCCGCGGCTGCTCCGCGGCCGTAGGCTCCCCGGGTCGCCGCTCGGCGATCCCGGCACGAGCGGAGGTGGCGGCGTGGCCGGAACCGGCCCCCTCGAGGCCCGGCTCACCCTGCGCCCCGTGCCCGCCAGCGCCGGCCTGGCCCGCCGCTTCGTCTGCTCGACCCTGTCCGGCTGGGGCCGCGACGACGTGACCGACGACGTCACGCTGCTGGTGAGCGAGCTGGTCACCAACGCGATGCTGCACGCCCGGTCCGACATCGCGCTCGTCGTCGTCGCCGAGCGCGGGCGCCTGCGCGTGGAGGTCCAGGACGGCAGCCCGGTCCCTCCCTCACCCCGGGTCGCCGGGGCGGACGCCATGAGCGGCCGTGGCATGGCGCTGGTCGAGACGCTGTCGGCCGAGTGGGGCGTGCGCCGCGTCACCGGCGGCAAGGGCGTGTGGTTCACCATGGTGCTCCCGGGCTGACGGCCTACGCCGGCTGGCAGACCGGGCACCAGAACACGTTGCGCGCCGCCATGACCTGGGTGCGCACCTCGGTGCCGCACCGGCGGCAGGGCAGGCCGTGTCGCCGGTAGACGTAGTGGGCGTCGTCCGCACCGGCCGGGCCGCTGCGCCGCTCCCGGTCCTGGCGCTCGGTGGTGACGATGCGCCCGGCCCGCACGCCGGCCTTCAGCAGCGCCTGCAGGTCGGTCCACATCGCGTTCCAGGCCTCGCGCGGCACGTCGCGGCCGGGACGGAACGGTGACAGCCCGGCCCGGTAGAGGATCTCCGCCCGGTAGACGTTTCCGACCCCGGCGAGCACCGACTGGTCCATCAGCAGCTCGCCGACCGACCGCCGGCTGCCCGACAGCCGCCGCCACGCCGGCTCGGGGTCGGCGTCCCGGCGCAGCGGGTCGGGGCCCAGCCGGGCGAGCACGGCGTCCCGCTCGTGCGGAGCCATGAGCTCGCACGCCGTCGGGCCGCGCAGGTCGAGCCACGCGTCGCCGGCGGTCATCCGCAGGCGCAGCGCGCCCCTCGGCTCCGGCGGCGGACCCGAGCCCACGGTCCACTTCCCGTACAGGCCGAGGTGCACGTGCAGCAGCACCTCCCCCTCGAAGGAGTAGAACAGGTGCTTGCCGTACGGCTCGATGTCCTGGACCACGCGGCCGGACAGCAGCTGCGCTCCGGTGGCGAAGCGGCCCTGCGGGCTGGTCGCGCCGACCGGCCGTCCGACCAGCAGCGGCCGGTGGTCGCGGGCCAGCCGGTGGATCGTGTGGCCCTCAGGCACGGGTCACGCAGTCGGCAGCGCAGGCAGCTCGCCGGTCCGCTCGTAGTCCGACAGCATGTCGATGCGCCGGGTGTGGCGGGGCTCGCCGGAGTACGCCGTCTCGAGGAAGACCTCGACCAGGCGCACCGCGGTCGCCTCGTCGTGCATGCGGGCGCCGACGCTGACGACGTTGGCGTCGTTGTGCTCCCGGCCGAGCGCCGCGGTCTGCTCGCTGTGCGCCAGGGCGCAGCGCACTCCGGCCACCTTGTTGGCCGCGATCGCCTCGCCGTTGCCGGAGCCGCCGATGACGACGCCGAGGCTGCCCGGCTCCTTGGCGACCGCCTCGGCCGCCCGCAGGACGAACGGCGGGTAGTCGTCGAGCGGGTCCAGCTCGAGCGGGCCGTGGTCGACCGGCTCGTGGCCGAGCTCGGTCAGCCGGCGGACCAGCGCCTGCTTGAGGTCGAGGCCGGCATGGTCGGATCCCAGGTGCACGCGCATGCCCTCATTCTCCCGGACGGCCGGCGCAGCCGCCGGCCGGGGTCCCTCGGCCGCCGGCCGGGGCCGGCGACCGAGGCGGCGCGCTCACCGGTGGCCTGCTCTCAGTCGAACTGCGGGTCCTCGGTGCGGGTGCGCTTGAGCTCGTAGAAGTGCGGGAAGCCGGCGAGCAGCCGCGCGCCGTCCCAGACCTCGCCGGCCTGCTCGCCGCGCGGAATGCGCGACAGGACCGGGCCGAAGAACGCGACGCCGTCGACGTGGATGACCGGCGTGCCGACGTCCATGCCGACCGGGTCCATGCCGGCATGGTGGCTGAAGCGCAGGCGGGAGTCGTGGGAGTCGTCGGTCGCCGCGGCGGCGAGCGAGGTCGGCAGGCCGGCCTCCTGGAGCGCGCCGGTCAGCAGCTCCGGGTCGTCGATCTCCATCTTGTCGTGGTGGATGCGGTTGCCGAGGGCCGTGTAGAGCGGCAGCAGCGGGGCGCGCTGCTCCTGGGCGGCGATGCAGACCCGCACGGGTCCCCACGCCTTCTTCATCATCTCCTGGTAGCGCTCGGGCAGGTCCCGGCCCTCGTTGAGGACCGCGAGGCTCATGACGTGCCAGCTGACCGTCACCGGCCGGACCTGCTCGACCTCGAGCATCCACCGGGACGTGATCCAGGCCCAGGGGCAGAGCGGGTCGAACCAGAAATCGACGGAGGTGTGGCGGGCGTCTGCTGCTGCGGTCATGCCGGGACTCTTGCCCAGGCAAGCAACGAGTGCAACGTCGCGACGGTAGCGTTCAGACACCCGACGGAAGGCGTCCGCAGTGAGCGTCAACAACCTCTCCCGCGACGAGGCGCGCGAGCGCGCGCGCCTGCTCGCGGTGGCGTCGTACGAGGTCGCCCTGGACCTCGGCGACCAGTCGGAGGGCACGACGTTCCGCTCGACGTCCACGGTGCGGTTCACCTGCTCCGAGCCAGGCGCCTCGACCCACCTGGACCTCACCGCGCCGAGGCTGGTGCGCGCGGTCCTGAACGGTCAGGAGGTCGACGTGTCGGCCTTCGACGGCAACCGGCTCCCGCTGTCCGGGCTCGCCGCCGACAACGAGCTCGTCGTCGAGGCCGACTGCGCCTACATGCGGACCGGCGAGGGCCTGCACCGCTTCGTCGACCCGGTCGACGGCTCGGTCTACCTCTACACGCAGTTCGAGACGTTCGACGCGCACCGGATGTACGCGTGTTTCGACCAGCCCGACCTCAAGGCGACGTTCGCGCTGACCGTGCGCGCGCCGGCCGACTGGGTCGTCGTGTCGGGCGCCGCACCGTCCGAGCAGCCGGCCGAGGGCGAGGCCGGGACCTGGGTCTTTCCGGCCACGCCGCGCATGTCGACCTACATCACCGCGCTCATCGCCGGGCCGTACGCGCACGTGCACGACGAGCACGACGGCATCCCGCTGGGGCTGTACTGCCGGCGCAGCCTCGTCCAGCACCTGGACGCCGACGAGCTGTTCACCGTCACCAAGCAGGGCTTCGACTTCTTCCACCGGGTGTTCGACTACCGCTACCCGTTCGGCAAGTACGACCAGCTGTTCGTCCCGGAGTTCAACGCCGGTGCGATGGAGAACGCCGGCGCCGTCACGTTCCTCGAGGACTACGTCTTCCGGTCCAAGGTGACCGACGCGTCGTACGAGCGCCGCGCCGAGACGATCCTGCACGAGATGGCCCACATGTGGTTCGGCGACCTGGTCACCATGCGCTGGTGGGACGATCTGTGGCTCAACGAGTCGTTCGCGACCTACATGTCGGTGCTGGCGCAGGCCGACGCCACCCGCTGGACCAACGCCTGGACGACCTTCGCCAACAGCGAGAAGACCTGGGCCTACCGCCAGGACCAGCTGCCCTCGACCCACCCGATCGCGGCCGACATGGTCGACATCGAGACGGTCAAGGTCAACTTTGACGGGATCACCTACGCCAAGGGCGCGTCGGTGCTCAAGCAGCTGGTCGCCTGGGTCGGCCAGGACGCGTTCCTCGCCGGCCTGCGCAGCTACTTCGCCAAGCACGAGTACGGCAACACCGAGCTGTCGGACCTGCTGGTCGAGCTGACCGCCGCGAGCGGGCGCGACCTGTCGGCGTTCTCCGCCGAGTGGCTGGAGACCGCCGGGGTGAACACGCTGCGCGCGTCGTTCGAGACCGGGGCGGACGGCGCGTTCACGTCGTTCGCCGTGCTGCAGGAGGCACCGGACGGCTACCCGACGCTGCGGTCGCACCGCGTCGCCGTCGGGCTGTACGACCTCGTCGACGGCCGGCTCGTGCGCACCGCCCGCGAGGAGCTCGACGTCGTGGGCGCGAAGACCGCCGTGCCGGGCCTGGTCGGCAGGCGGCAGCCGGACCTGGTGCTGCTCAACGACGACGACCTGACCTTCGCCAAGATCCGGCTGGACGAGCGGTCGCTGGCGACGCTGGTGGCGCACGTCGGCGACTTCGCCGACTCGCTCCCCCGCGCGCTGTGCTGGACGGCCGCGTGGGACATGACGCGCGACGCCGAGATGGCCGCCCGCGACTACGTCGCCCTCGTGCTCGCCGGCATCGGCCGCGAGACCGACATCGGCGTCGTCCAGTCGCTGCTGCGCCAGGCGCAGGCCGCCGTGGCGATGTACGCCGACCCGTCCTGGGCGCAGACGGGCCGCAGCCAGCTGGCCGCCGCCTCGGCGCGGGCCCTGGAGACGGCCGAGCCCGGCAGCGACCTGCAACTGGCGTGGGCCCGCGCGCTCGGCTCGCTCGCGCACACCGCGGAGCAGGTGCAGATCCTGGGCGGCCTGCTCGACGGGTCCCGCTCCGTTCCCGGGCTCTCGATCGACACCGAGCTGCGCTGGCACCTGCTGACCCGCCTGGTCGTGCTCGGCCTGGCCGGCGAGGACGAGGTGGCCACCGAGCTGGCCTCCGACAACACCGCGGCCGGTCAGCGGCGCGCCGCCGCGGCCCGCGCGGCCATGCCGACCCTGGAGGCCAAGGAGCAGGCCTGGCGGCTCGCCGTCGAGGACGACTCGCTGCCCAACGCCGTTCAGGCCGCCGTCATCAGCGGCTTCTGGCAGGTCGAGCAGCTGGAGCTGCTGGCGCCGTACGCCGCCCGGTACTTCTCGGTCGTGAACGACGTGTGGTCGACCCGGCAGGGCGAGATGGGCCAGAACGTCGCCGTCGGGCTCTACCCGGCGCTGCTCGTGACGCCGGACGTGGTGGCCCAGACGGACGCCCACCTGGCCGGCTCGGGGGACGCGGTGCCCCCGGCGCTGGAGCGGATCCTGCTCGAGGGCCGCGACGGCGTCGTCCGGGCCCTGCGCGCCCGAGAGCGCGACGCGGCCAGCTAGCGGGCTGCGGCCGGGTCCCCTGCCGCAGGCCGCCGGTCGGTGCCGGGAGGGTGCTGTCGCAGGGGACGCGGGCGCGTGGTGCGCCTGGGTGCTGCCGGGCTAGTGGTGGGCTAGTGGTGGGCTAGTGGTGGGCGGTCGCCGAGTCGTGCGCCGTGCCGGGCGCCGACGGGCTCCCGTGGACGGCGTCGGCCCGGGTGACCAGCTCGTCGTGCTTGGCCTGGGCCGGGCTGATCTCGGCCCGGCGGCCGGCCGCGTCGGCGATCTGGCGCAGACCGTCGACGATGCCGCCGGAGAGGTCGCCGCCGCCGAACGCACTGGTCATGGACAGGACCGCGAGGGCGCAGACCCGGTCCGGCACGCGGCGGCGCACGGCGGAGCCGGTGACGACCTCCGCCCGGCGCTGGCCGGGCGCGACGACGAGCAGCACGGCGTGGTCGCTGCGGGCCTCGCCGAGCGCGGCGTGCAGCTTCTCCGACGCGGCGCGGAACTGGTCGACCTCAGCCAGCTCGAGGTCACCCACGAGAACCGAGACGTCCAGCCCGTTCTCCTCGCGGCAGGTCTCGAGCGCCTGCTCGATGCGCTCCTGCTGACGCAGGGACAGGCCCTCGCTGGGACGGCTACCAGCTGCCACTTGCCCCACCCCTTCCGGCGCCACCGGGAGGCGCGCTCTCGACAGCCGCAACCGGGTCGGCGGGCCCGGCGAACCACACGGGAGCGGCCGACCAGCCGCGGTGGGGGCGGTAGCGGTTGCCCCGCACCATGCCCGGCAGCCAGACCAGGGCCCAGATGAGCATCATGATCGCGGCCGGTACGAGGACGTACAGCGCGAGGCCCTCGGCCACGCTCAGGCCGGCGTGGCTGTCCGCGCCTTCCTGCGGCGCGAGGGGGTTGTGGTCAGCGAGGGCCGGACCTGCAGACAGCAGGACGGTCCAGGCGGCGGCGACGACGGCGACCCCGGTGCGGGCGGTGCGGCTCACGGCTCCCTCAGGCATGCTCGGGGCGGACGGGACTGGTGGGAACGCTACCGCCCGGCCTCCGGCGCTGCGCGGACCCCCTCGGCCAGCAGTGCGGTGAGCCTGCGCACACCGTCGTGCGCGAGCAGCTCTTCCAGGCCCAGCGGGCGGCCCTCGGCGTCCGCCACGGGCAGGCGCCAGTTGGGGTACTGGTCGACGGTGCCCGGCAGGTTGGGCTGGCGGACGTCGCCGACGGCGTCGCCGTAGGCCGCCAGCACGATGCGGCAGGGCGAGGCGGCCAGGGCGCCGTGCATCGCCAGCACGACGTCCCCGCCGTGCCGCTCGAGCAGGCCGCTGGCGCCGAGCATGGCCATCAGGTGCGCCCGCTCCTCGCGCACCCGAGCGCGCTCCTCCTCGACCGGAACGCCGAGCTGGTCGAGCTCGTCCCGCACCCGCACGTGCTCCTCGGCGAGAAAGCCCGCGGCGGTCGGCAGGTCATGGGTCGTGACGCTCGCGAGCGCGTCCGGGCGCCACCGGTCGGGCGGCAGGAACTCCCCCGTGTCCTCGTCGCGCTCGAACCACAGCACCGCGCTGCCGAGCACGCCGGTGCTGCTCAGGGCGGTGCGCACGCGCGCCTCGACGGTGCCGAGGTCCTCGCCGACGACGACCACGCCGGCGCGCACCGCCTCCAGCGCGAGCACCCCGAGCATGGCGTCGGCGTCGTAGGAGACGTAGGTGCCCTGGTCGGCGGTGGCGCCGGCAGGCACCCACCAGAGCCGGAACAGCCCCATCACGTGGTCGATGCGCAGCCCGCCGGCGTGCCGCAGGACGCCCTGCACCAGGGAGCGGTACGGGCCGTAGCCCTGCTCCCGGAGCCGGTCGGCCCGCCAGGGCGGCAGGCCCCAGTTCTGGCCCTGCTGGTTGAACGAGTCCGGCGGCGCGCCGACGGTCGTGCCGAGCGCGAGCGCGTCCTGCAGCGCCCAGGCGTCGGCGCCCACGGCGTCCACCCCGACCGCGAGGTCGTGCACCACCCCGACGGACATGCCCGCCGCGCTGGCGGCGACGCCGGCCAGCTGCTCGTCGACCAGCAGCTGCACCCAGCACCAGAACGCGATGCGCTCGCCGTGCTCCGCGCGGGCCGCGGCGACTCCGGCCGCGTCGGGACGGCGCAGCTCCTCGGGCCACTGGTGCCAGGTGCTGCCGTGCTGCTCGGCCAGCGCGCAGAACAGCGCGAAGTCCTCGAGCGCCGCGCCGCGCTCGGCCCGGAAGGCGTCGACAGCGCTGCGGCGGTGCCGCGGCCAGAGCAGCTCCAGGGCCGCCAGCTTCGCGGTCATGGCCGGGTCGCGCTGGATCCGCTCGGGGTCGGTCTCCGGCCGCAGCGCGTCGACCTGGGCGCGCAGGGCCGGCGGTGCCTCGTCGTACTCGGGCAGGTCGGCGATGCGCAGGTACAGCGGCGAGCGGAAGCGGCGGCTGGACGGCGAGTACGGCGAGGGGTTCAGCGGTGGCACCGGCGTCTCGGCGTGCAGCGGGTTGAGCAGCACCACCCCCGCGCCGTCGGCCGCGGTGCGCTCGACGAGGGTGCGCAGGTCGCCGTAGTCGCCGATGCCCCACGAGTCGGCGCTGCGCACGGCGTACAGCTGGACCATCCACCCCCACGCCCGCTGGCCGGCCAGCGCCGGCGGCAGCTGGACCCGCTCCGGCGCGACGACGAGCACGGCCTCGGCCTGCTCGTCGCCCGACTCGGCGCGCAGCGTGTGCCAGCCCAGCGGCAGGTCGGGCAGCGGCACCACGCGCAGCACCCGGCCGGAGCGCTCCTCGCTGGCCGGAACGTCGGCGTCGACGGGAACCTCCCGGCCGTCCTCGCGGACGACGACCAGGCGCACCGGGCCGCGGGAGCGGACCGGCACGGTCCCGGTGCCGCGCACCACGACCGACGGGGGCAGCAGCGACCGCCAGGGGGCGTCCTGCGCCTCGGCGAGCGCCGCGCGCACCGCGTCGTCGCTGGAGGCGTCGACGTCCAGCGCCGCGAGCGCCGCGACGACGGCGGCCCGGGCGACCGGGACGTGCTTGCCGGACCAGTCGTCGTAGGAGGTGGCGACGCCGTGGGCAGCGGCGAGGGCGAGCAGGTCGTCCCCGAGTGGATCAGTCACGCCTCGGCCCTTCCCGGGCTGGGAACTCTCACGCGTCGGTGCGGGAACGGGCGTCGGCCACCGCGCCGCAGCAGGCGTCCGGCGGGGGTCAGGCCGGCTCCTCCCACCGCTCACCGGCCTGGGTCGGGTCGTCGGCGAAGGGGCCATCGAGCAGGAACGGCCGCCAGCGGGGGTCGACCCGGCGCGCGCCGATGACCCGCCAGGCGGCGCCGGTCGGCGCCACGGGCAGCCGGCGCAGCCGCCAGCCGAGGTCGGCCACGGTGCGGTCGGCCTTGACGTGGTTGCAGCGGCCGCAGGCCGACACGACGTTGTCCCAGCTGTGCGGGCCGCCCCGGCTGCGCGGCACCACGTGGTCCAGGCTGGTCGCGGCCGCGCCGCAGTAGACGCAGCGCCCGCCGTCGCGGGCGAACACCGCCTTCCGCGTCAGGGGCACGCCGGCGCGGTAGGGCACCCGCACGTAGCGCGTCAGGCGCACGACGGCCGGCACCGGCACCTCCGTACGGCTGCTGTGCATGACCTCCTCGCCCGTGGCCAGGGGGACGGCCTTGCCGACCAGCACGAGGACGACCGCCCGGCGCGCCGGCACCACGCACAGCGGCTCGTAGGTCGCGTTGAGCACCAGCGCCTCGACCACATCGGCCTCCTCGAAGGGGAGTCTGACCGACGCGCCGGGGATGCGCCACGGGCTGGCCCGGCCCGGCCTCGGCGGACAGGCCGGCTGTAGGCCCCGGCCCGGCCACCTGCGCCTCGCCGGCTCGGCCCGGGAGGTGCGCAGGCGGCGCTGCGCGGTCCGGCCCTTCCGGGCGTGCGCATGCCGCCTCCCTAGGCTCGCCGGCGTGACCGCCTACCCGCCCGCCCACCGCCTCGACCTCGTCGAGGAGCTGCACGGCCACCGCGTCGCCGACCCGTACCGCTGGCTCGAGGACCCCGACTCCCCCGAGACCGCCGCCTGGCGGGCCGCGCAGGAGGAGCTGGTGCAGGCCCACCTGGCCTCGCTGCCCGGCCGGGACCGGCTGCGCACGCGACTGACCGGGCTGCTCTCGGCTGGCGCGGCCGGCACCCCGGCCTGGCGGGCCGGGCGGGCGTTCTGGACCCGCCGCCAGCCGGGGCAGGAGCACGGGGTCCTGCACTGGCGCGACGGCAGCGGGGAGGCCCGACCGCTGCTCGACCCGACCGCGCTGGACCCGTCCGGCGCGACCACCCTCGACGCCTGGGCGCCGTCCAAGGAGGGGCGGCTGCTGGCGTACCAGCTGTCGAGCGGCGGCGACGAGGAGTCGGCGCTGCAGGTGCTGGACGTGGAGACCGGCGCGGCGGTGGACGGCCCGATCGACCGCTGCCGATACTCCCCCGTCGCGTGGGTGCCTGGTGGTGACGCCTTCTACTACGTGCGGCGGCTTCCGCCGGAGCAGGTGCCGGCCGGTGAGGAGCAGTTCCACCGCCGGGTCTGGCGCCACCGGGTCGGCAGCGATCCCGCCGAGGACGAGCTGGTCTGGGGCGAGGGCCTGGACCCGACGAACTACTACGGCTGCTCGGTGTCGCGCGACGGCCGGTGGCTGGTCGTGACCGCCAGCGCCGGCACGGCGCCGCGCGACGACGTGTGGGTCTGGGAGCTCGAGGCCGGCAGTCCGTCCGCGGCTGGGCCGGTCGAGGTGCAGGTCGGCGTGGACGCCCGCTGCTCGGCCTGGGTCGGCCGCGACGGCCGGCTGTGGCTGCTCACCGACCGGGACGCCCCGCGTGGGCGGCTCTGCGTGGCCGACCCGCAGGACCCGACGGCCTGGCGCACGCTCGTGCCCGAGGACCCCGAGGCGGTGCTCGAGGACGTCGAGCTGCTGGCCGACGGCGGCCTGGTGCTGCTGCGCAGCCGGCACGCGGTCAGCGAGGTGACGGTCCTGCGCGACGGCGCCGAGACGCCGGTCCCGCTGCCCGGGCTCGGCACGGTGAGCGGGCTGTCCGGCCACCCGGAGGGCGGCGACGAGGTCTGGCTGGGCTGGACCGACACCACGACGCCGCCGCGGGCGCTGCGCTACGACGCGCGCACCGGCGAGGTCGACGTCTGGGACGACGCCCCGGGCACGGTCGACCTGCCGACCGTGTCGGCGCGGATGGTCGAGTTCCCGAGCAAGGACGGCACGACGGTGCGTGCGCTCGTGGTGTCGGCCGCCGGCTCGTCGACGTGCGGGCCGGACCGGCCTCGGCCGACGGTGCTCTACGGGTACGGCGGCTTCGGGGTCTCCCTCACGCCGGCCTGGACGACCAGCGCCCTCGCCTGGGTCGAGGCCGGCGGCGTCTGGGTCGTCGCGAACCTGCGCGGCGGCAGCGAGGAGGGCGAGCAGTGGCACCGCGACGGCATGCGCGGCGCCAAGCAGAACGTCTTCGACGACTTCGCCGCCTGCGCCGCGCACCTGGTGGCCGAGGGCTGGACGACCCGCGAGCAGCTCGGCATCTACGGCGGCTCCAACGGCGGCCTGCTCGTCGGCGCGGCGCTCACGCAGGACCCCGAGGCGTACGCCGCGGTCGTCTGCTCCGCGCCGCTGCTGGACATGCTGCGCTACGAGCAGTTCGGCCTGGGGCGCACGTGGAACGACGAGTACGGAACCGCCGCCGATCCGGAGGAGTTCGGGTGGCTGCTGTCGTACTCGCCCTACCACCGGGTCGAGCAGGGCGCCCGCTATCCGGCGGTGCTGTTCACCGTCTTCGACGGTGACAGCCGGGTCGACCCGCTGCACGCGCGCAAGCTGTGCGCCGCGCTGCAGGCGGCCACCTCGTCGGACCGGCCGGTGCTGCTGCGTGACGAGCGCGGTGTCGGCCACGGCGCCCGCTCGGTCAGCCGCACCGTCGGGCTGTCGGTCGACGTGCTGGGCTTTCTCGCCGCGCACACCGGGCTCGCCCTGTGAACGGGGCGCAGCCGGGTCCGGCCGCCGGGCGGCGGAAGAGGATGAGGGTCGGGTGGTGTTCGGGCAACGGGCGCTTTTCCACCCGATCGTCTTCGGAGGCATGATGCGCAACATCACCGGCACGGCAGTGCGCGCGACCGTGCGCCAGGCGGCATGACCAACCTCTACGACGAGGTCGGGGGCGAGCCGGTCTTCCGCCAGCTGGTCGACATGTTCTACGACGGTGTCGAGCACGACCCGGTGCTGCGCCCGCTGTACCCCGAGGGCGACCTGCAGCCCGCCCGGGACCGGCTGCGGATGTTCCTCGAGCAGTACTGGGGCGGCCCGACGACCTACTCCGAACAGCGCGGCCACCCGCGGCTGCGGATGCGCCACGTCACCTGGCAGATCGGCGAGCGCGAGCGCGACGCCTGGCTGTCCCACATGCTCGCCGCCGTCGCCCGGCTGGACGTCAGCGACGAGCACCGCGCTGCGATCTGGGACCACGTCGAGCGGGCCGCCCACACCCTGGTGAACGTGCCCCGCTGACGCTTCTCTGGGCAGACGCCTACCTGAGGAGCAGGGCCGACGTGCCGGTCCCGTACCCGGGCACCTCGATGGTGAAGTCCGAGCGGTAGGGCTGGCTGCGCAGGAAGCGCACGACGTCGTCGGCCACCGGCTCCGGCGCGATCTCGACGGCGCGCAGCTTCAGGTGCGCCTCGGCCGAGTTGAACAGCGAGGCGGCGATGTTCAGGACCTCCCGGGTGTTCTCCCCGAGCTCCGGCGGCACGACGTCGCTGGCCACCGCCTCCTCGACGCGGGGAGCCGGCAGCAGGGCCAGGGCCGCGCCCAGCGCGCAGCCGAGCACGACGTCGAGCATGATCACGGCGCGCAGCGCGCCCTGATCGTCGAGGTAGCTCCCGACCACCTTCACGAGGCGGCCCGGCAGCACGGGCGCAGTCTCCTCGCGCACCACCACCGGCGTGTCGAACAGGCTGTTCAGCAGGGTGCGCAGGTCCGGACCCGAGGGCAGCGCGGCGGCCGCAGCCGCCAGGCCCGTCTCGTCGTGCGTCGGCGCGCTCACGCGACGAGCAGGGAGCCGATGCGGGCGGACCTGCCCGGCCTCCCCGCAGCGCGGTCACCGCACCCGGCCTGCCACGCAGAGCGCGGCGCGGGGCTGTCGTCGACGATGAGCATCACAGAACTCACACCTTCCAGATGCTGAGCGGGATCGGGCCAGATGCTGAGCGGGATCGGGCCGGCGGAGGCGAGCACGGCCGGGTCCCCCCGCCGAGAGAGGGCTTCTCCCGGAGTCCTTCGGCCGGCCGGCGGCCCGGCTGGAGCGGCTCGGCCCAGTCGAGCCCGCCGGCCGGGCAGGTCCACCGCGCGCGGGACCCGCTGGTCCGAACGGGTGGAGCAGGCCGTCCGTGGCCATCACCGGCCGCCTGACGCGGGTGGGGAGGCTCAAGCGCGCGTTCTGGCTGCCGATGGGCACGCTATGGACGCCTTGGCTGCACTGCTCACCCGCGAGCGACTGCTCGTCGAGCTCGTCGTGTTCAAGCTGGTCGAGCTGCGCCAGCTGCTGCTGGCCGGCGAGGCCCGCTTCCTGGGCTGGGCCTCCGAGGAGGTCGAGCGGGCCGCGACCGCCGTCCGCCAGACCGAGCTCGAGCGGGCCGTCCTCGTCACCGGCATCGCGACCGACCGCGGCCTGCCCGCCGACGAGCTGACCCTGTCGGCGCTGGTCGCCGACGCACCCGAACCCTGGCGCAGCCTGCTCGCGGAGTCGCAGACCTCCCTGACCGCCTCCTCCGCCGAGGTCACCGCCCTGCTGGCCACGACCCGACGCCTCGCCGAGGCAGGCAGCCGAGGGCTCGCGGACACGCTGCGCCGTCT
>JAOPWI010000247.1 GCA_025965755.1 Frankiales bacterium
CAGCCGGCGGGTGACGCCGGCCAGCGCCGCGGGCGGCAGCGGCGCCGCCAGCACGGTCACGTGGTGGCGCACGGCAGCGACCGTCGGCTCGTCGTCGGGCAGCGGCGTCGGCTCGACCTCGACACCCAGCTCGCGGGCCCGGTCGCGCAGGGCGATCACCAGCGCCAGGCCGTCGCCCTCGCCGCTGACGACCAGGCCGAGCAGCAACCGGCCGTGCACGACGACCTGCTCGACGTCGCTGACCGTCGCCCCGTGGGCGGCCAGCACGTCGAGCAGCCCGGCGGTCACACCGGGATGGTCGCGGCCGGTGACCGTGAGCAGCAGGCTCATGCCGCCACCTCGGGCCGGTAGGCGTTGTAGGCCGCGACCCGGGCCTGCCGGACCTGGGCGGCCAGGCGGCGCAGCACGGCCTCGCGGGCGACCGCCTCGCGGGTGTCGACCGCTCCGCCGGTGTCGTCGCGGGCCAGCTCGAGGATCCCGGCCAGCTGCCGGGCCATGACGAGCACCGACCGGGCCCGCTCCGGCCAGCAGGCCGGCAGCTCCTCGGTGTCCAGCCCCGACCGCGCCTGCCGGCGCAGGTCCTGCAGCGCGCCGGCCACCTCGGGCCTCCAGCGCCCCACGTCCAGGTCGCGCAGGGCGGCGGCCGCCTCGACGACTCCGCGGCGCAGGTCGTGCTCCGCGTCCGCCAGCCACGGGCCGGGGTCCGGCCCGGCGACCGCCACGCCGTAGGCCTGCCAGGTCGCGGTGGTGACGGTCCCGTCGAAGGTCGAGCCGTGCGCGGTGACCGACGGGACCAGCCCCGTGCCGGAGCCGTCCTCGCGCAGGGCCAGGACGCCCTCGCTCGCGGTCAGGGCGGCGGTGCTGAACGGGCCGGGGCCCGGCAGCCCGAGAACGTCGCCGGCCACCGGCAGTACGAGGCGCAGCCGGCGCACCCCGGCGGCACGCAGCCGGGCCAGCGCCCGGTCGACCGGCAGGCCGGTGTCGGCGAGCCCGACGACCGAGGCGGCGTCGTCGTGGGCCAGCACCCGCTCCTCCAGCTCGGCGAGCGACGCCTCGCCGGCCAGGAACGCCGTGCCCCAGCAGGCCAGCAGGGCGCTGCGCGGGGCGGGGGCCTGGTGCGGCGCGGTGTCGTCGGGCACGGGCGGCGAGCCTAGCCGGGACCGCCGGAAGCCCCCGCTACCGTCCGCCGGATGCGCAGCAGGGACTACGACGCCGACGTGATCCGCGCCTCCGGGCGCCCGAAGCCCCCGCCCCCGCAGGTCCCGGCCGACGCCGGCCTGGTGGTGGAGGAGGTCATGACCGGCTGGTGCGGTGCGGTCGTGGCCTGCGACAAGGAGCGGGTGTCCCTGGAGGACCGGCACGGCAAGGTGCGGGTCTTCCCGCTCGGCCCGGGCTTCCTGGCCGAGGGCCGCCCGGTGGCCCTGGTCCGCCCCCGACCGGCCGCTCCGGTGCCGGGCACGCGGATCACGGCGAGCGGCTCGCTGGCCGTCGAGGGCCTGACGGCCCGGGTCGCCGTCGGCAGCCGGATCTGGGTCGAGGGCAAGCACGACGCCGAGCTGGTCGAGCGGGTCTGGGGCCACGACCTGCGCGTGGAGGGCGTCGTCGTCGAGCCGCTGGACGGCGTCGACGACCTGCCGTCGCTCGTCCGCACCTTCGCCCCCACCAAGGACCGCCGGCTCGGCGTGCTGGTCGACCACCTGGTGGCCGGCAGCAAGGAGACCCGGGTCGTCGCGCAGGTCACCTCGCCGCACGTGCTGGTGACCGGCCACCCGTACGTCGACGTGTGGCAGGCCGTGAAGCCGGCCGCGGTGGGCATCGCTGCCTGGCCGGTCGTGCCCCGCGGCACGCCCTGGAAGGAGGGCGTCTGCGCCGCGCTGGGCTGGGGTGAGCCGTGGGAGGGCTGGAAGCGGGTGCTGGCCGCCGTGGACTCCTACAAGGACCTCGAGGTGCCCCTGCTGCAGTCGGTCGAGCGGCTGGTCGACTTCGTGACCGTCGGCCCGGCCTGACCGCACCGGACCGCTTCGCCCGCGGCCCTCGCCGCCGCAACCCTGCGCCGTCCCGCTGCGGTCGCGCGACGGGCGTGGCGGTCCCACGCCCGGTCTGCGGGCTCGCCTAGTGTCCCTCGGGTCGCCGCGCCTTTCCCCCCAGCCGCGGCGTCACCGCCCTCGTGGAAGAAGCACGTGACCGTCCCCCTGCCCAGCTCGTCCACGCCCGCGCTGCGCCTCTGGCAGACGCAGGCCCTGGAGGCCTACCGCGCCGCGGGGGCC
The DNA here is from genome assembly GCA_025965755.1 of Frankiales bacterium. Lineage (GTDB taxonomy): Bacteria > Actinomycetota > Actinomycetes > Mycobacteriales > SCTD01 > RYN-170. The sequence continues at coordinate 2,268 of JAOPWI010000247.1, forward strand.
CGCGACTTTCTCGTCACGGCCACCCCCGGGGCCGGCAAGACGACCTACGCGCTGACTCTGGCCGGCGAGCTGCTGGCCGCCCGGGTCGTGCAGCGGGTGATCGTCGTGTGCCCGACCGACCACCTGCGCACCCAGTGGGCGCAGGCCGCCCACCGCGTCGGCATCCGGCTCGACCCGACGCTCACCAACGCCACCGCCCTGCGGGCAGACATGCAGGGCTACGTCACGACGTACGCCCAGGTGGCCGGCCGGCCGCAGATCCACCAGAACCGCACGGGCACCCAGACCCTGGTGATCCTGGACGAGGTGCACCACGCCGGCGACGGCCTGTCGTGGGGCGAGGCGACCGCGCAGGCGTTCGGCATGGCCAAGCGGCGGCTGTCGCTCACCGGCACGCCGTTTCGCACCCGTCCGGACGAGCGCATCCCGTTTGTCCGGTACGAGCCGGACGGCGACGGCAACCTGGCCAGCGTGGCCGACTTCACCTACGGCTACCGCGCGGCGCTGGCCGACGGCGTCGTCCGGCCGGTGGTCTTCGCCGCCTACACCGGCGTCTCGCGCTGGCGCAACAGCGCCGGCGAGGTGGTCGCCGCCTCGCTGACCGACGCCTCGACCAAGAGCGTCGAGGCCACCGCCTGGCGGACCGCCCTGGACCCGGGCGGCCAGTGGGTGCCGCACGTCATCGCGGCGATGGACGAGCGCATCACGCACCTGCGCGAGACCGCCGTGCCGGACGCCGCCGGGCTGGTCCTGGCCAGCGACCAGGACGACGCGCGGGCGTACGCCGCCATCGTCAAGCGCGTGACCGGCACCGCGCCGGTGCTGATCCTGTCCGACGACCCCAAGGCGTCCAAGAAGATCGACCAGTTCGCCCAGGGAGACCAGCGCTTCGCCGTCTGTGTCCGGATGATCAGTGAGGGCGTCGACGTCCCGCGGGCCGCCTGCCTGGCCTGGATGACCTCCTACCGGACGCCGCTGTTCTTCGCCCAGGCCGTCGGCCGCGTCGTGCGCTCCCGCCGGCCGGGGGAGTCGGCCACCGTCTTCCTGCCGGCCGTGCGCCCGCTGCTGGCCCTGGCCGCCGAGATGGAGAACGAGCGCAACCACGTCCTGCCGCCTCCGGCCACCGCGGGCGGCGAGGAGCTGTTCGACCCGCTGCCGCTGCCGGACAGGGAGGGGGAGGGCCAGAAGGAGTGGCAGCCCCTGGGCGCCGAGGCGGAGTTCGCGCATGTGCTGACCGGCGGGCGCGCCGTCACGGCCGAGCACTACGAGGGCGACGACGACGGCTACCTCGGCCTGCCCGGGCTGCTGTCACCGGAGCAGACCGCGTCGCTGCTGGCGCGCCGCGACCAGGAGCACCGCCGCCGGGCGTCGACCGGGGCGCAGGTCGAGCAGGCCGAGCAGGCCGACGACCGCACGCTCGACGTGACGGCCTGGCAGGCCGCGGGCGCGCTGCGCCGCGAGGTCAACAGCCTGGTGGGCCAGCTGTCGGCGCGCACCGGCACTCCGCACGGCGTCGTGCACGCCCGCGTGCGCAAGGCCGTCCCCGGCCCGCCGTCTGCGGCGGCCACCTCGGAGCTGCTGACGCGCCGGCGCGACTGGCTCCTGGAGCAGGTCGCCCGCTAGATCCCGCGGCCCGGTGGCTGCCCGGGGACGGGGGCAGCCGGCAGCGGCGACGCCGGCGGCAGCAGCTGGCCGGCGTCGCGCCGCTGGGGCAGCTAGTGCGCGTCCTCCATGATGCCGCCCACCAGGCCCATGACGACGCCGGCCAGGAGCAGGACGCCGCCCACGACGGCGAGCGGGATGTTCTGGAGCACGAACGCGAACGCCAGCACGATCGACGCGATGGTGATCGTGATGACGGTGACCCAGGAGCTCATCTTGTGACCCTGCCCGCCGGCGGCCGCCGAGCTGTTGGCCATCGAGGTCTCGCCGAGATCGGCCATGACGGGTGCCTCCGGAGAGAAGTGGGGTGCTGCGGGCGGCGCCCATCCTAGGCCCCGGGCGTCGGGGGAATCCCGGGCACCCCGCGGCGTCTTGCCCCTGTCATGAGCCTGCTCGCCTCCGACGTCACCGACCCGGCCGACCCGCGGGTGGCCGACTTCGTCGGGCTCACCGACGGGGCCCGCCGGCGCAAGCACGAGCCGGAGACCGGCTTCTTCATCGCCGAGGGCCTGCACGTCGTGCAGCGGGCAGCCGAGGCCGGCTACGCCGCGCGCTCGCTGCTGGTCTCGCCGTCGCGCGCCGAGGAGCTGCCCGAGGACGTGCGCGCCCTGGCGCCGGTGCACGTCGCGTCCTACGACGTGCTGCAGGCCGTGACCGGCTTCCACGTCCACCGCGGGGTGCTCGCGTCGTTCTCCCGGCGGCCCCTGCGGGCGGCGGCCGACGTGCTCCGCGACGCGCGCCGGGTCGTCGTCATGGAGGCCGTCACCAACCACACCAACCTGGGCGCGGTCTTCCGCAGCGTCGCGGGGCTGGGCATGGACGCGGTCCTGCTGAGCCCGCAGTCGGCCGACCCGCTCTACCGGCGGTCGGTCCGGGTGTCGATGGGCCAGGTGTTCGCGGTGCCGTACGCCTATCTGAACAGCTGGCCGGGCGGGGTGCAGGAGGTCCGCGACGCCGGCTTCCGGGTGCTCGCGCTGACGCCGGACCCGGACGCCGTCCGGCTCGAGGATCTGCGCCTGGACGACAACGAGCGGGTGGCGCTGCTGCTGGGCACCGAGGGCGCCGGGCTCACCGAGGAGGCCATGACCTCCAGCGACGTGCGGGTGCGCATCCCGATGGCCGCCGGCGTCGACTCCCTCAACGTCGCGGCCGCGGCCGCCGTGGCGTGCTGGGTGGTCGGCCGCCGGCCCTGACGTCCCTGGGACACTGGCGCCGTGAGACGCGCCCTGGTGATGCTGGTCGTGCTGCTGACGCCCGCCTGCAGCATCCGCGGCGAGTCCGGCGCCGACGCCAGGCAGGGCTACCTGCGGCAGGCTGAGGCGATCTGCACCAGGGCCAACGAGGCGCAGGCCGCCGAGCAGACCCCGACCGACGCCCAGAGCATCGCGGCCTACGTCCGCCGGCTGGTCACCATCGCCGGTGACGCGGGGGCCGAGCTGGCCGCCCTCGAGCCGCCCGAGGCGGACGCCGCCGAGCTCGACGCGAAGCTCGTCCGGCCGCTGCAGGAGCAGCTCCAGCTGGCCCGCGACTACGCCAGCACGGTCGAGCAGACAGCCGCCGGGGGTGACGCGGCGGCCGTCCTGACCCTGCTCGGGAGCGCCCCGACGCAGGTGAAGGTCGACCTGGCGTACCTGCGGGAGTACGGCTTCACCGCCTGCCTCGACGCCGTCGACGCCGGCCGCTGATCCCGGCGGAACGGGCCAGGGGGCGTCAACCTGCCCGGCAGCGGGCACCAAAGGGGGACAAGCGCCCCCTGATCCAGGAGACCCGTGTCCACCTCGGCCCTGCACGCCCGGCAGCCTGCCCTCGGGTCGCCGGGGGTCCAGCGGGTCGGTGGTGCCCTGCCCGCCGGTGGTGCCCTGCCCGCAGGTGGTGCCCTGTCCGCCGGGCCGACGCGCGTGCTGGCGCTGGACGCCCTGCGCGGGCTGGCCGTCGTCGTCATGCTGCTGGTCAACAACCCCGGCGAGCGGGCCGCGACGCTCTGGCCGCTGCGCCACTCCGAGTGGGCCGGGCTGACCCCCGCCGACCTGGTCTTTCCGATCTTCCTGTTCGCCGTCGGTGCCTGCCTGCCGTTCAGCACCCGGGCGATGACGGCCCGCACCGCGGTGCGCCGGGCCGGGCTGCTCTTCCTGCTCGGCTGCGCGCTGTCCAGCATCAAGCTGGGCGAGCCGGTCCTCACGATGGGCGTCCTGCAGCACATCGCCGGCGCCTACCTGCTCGGCTGGGCGGTCACCCGGCTGCCCCGCCGGTTCTGGCCGCTCGCGGCCGCCGCGCTGCTCGCCGTCGGCTGGGCCGTCTATGAGGTCGTCGGCGGCCCGGGCGTCGTTCCGGGGTCCTACGCCGAGGCGACCACGCCGGCCGGCGTGCTGGACACCTTCCTTCTCGGCGCGCCCCGGGCCGAGGGCGTCGTGGCCAGCGCGCTCAGCGCGGTCAGCGTCGTGGGCGGGGCGGTGCTCGGAGCCGCCGTGCGCGACGGCCTGCCTGCCGCGCTGGTCCGCCGCCGCGCCCTGCTGACCGCCGCTGCCTGCGGCGGCGCCGGGCTGCTGCTGGCGCTCGACGTTCCGGTCGTCAAGGCGCTGTGGACCCCGTCGTACGCGCTGCTCGGCCACGCCGCCGCCTGCGCCCTGCTGGCGCTGCTGCTGACCGTGCCGGACCGCCCGCAGGCGCTGCTGCGCACGGTCGGGGCCAACCCGCTCGCGGTCTACGTCCTCGCCACGCTGGCCGGCTACACCGTGCTGGACGCCGTAAGGCCTTCGGCGGTCGGCTTCCTGCTGCACGGGCTGCCGGGGTGGGCGGTCTCGCTGGCCTGGGCGCTGCTGGCGGCCGGCCTGGGCTGCGCGGTCGCGGTCGTGCTGCGCCGCCGCGGCCTCACCGTCCGGTTGTAGCGCTGCGGTCCAGGGCGAGCAGCTCGGACACCGTGACGGTGCGGTAGCCCTGGTCCTGCAGGCCGGCCAGCAGGCCGGGCAGCGCCGCCAGCCCGACCGCGCGGCGCTGGTCGCCCCCGTCGTGGCTGAGCACGACGCCGCCGGGGCGCAGCTCGCCGAGCAGCGCGTCGACGTTGCCCTGCGGCGTGAGGCCGATCTCCTTCATGCACGACGTCCACAGCGCGATGTCGTGGCCCAGCTGGCCGCACGCGGCGAGCGCCGCGCCGGACAGGTGGCCAAACGGGGGCCGCACGACCCGTGGCCGCACCCCGGTCGCGGCGAGGACCGCGTCGTCGGTGGCCCGGAGCTCGGCCAGGACCTGCTCCTCGGACAGCACCGAGAGGTCGGCGTGGGTGTCGCTGTGGTTGCCCAGCTCGTGGCCCTCGGCGTGCTGGCGCCGGACCAGGTCGGGAAAGCGCCGGACGTTGCGGCCGACCACGAAGAAGGTGGCCCGGGCGCCCGCGGCGCTCAGGGCGTCCAGCGTGGCGGCGGTCCACTCCTGCGACGGGCCGTCGTCGAACGTCAGCGCGACCACCCGGTCGGACGTCGCGCCGCCCCACAGCACGCGCACCGAGCCGCAGCGGTCGACCTCGCGCTCCATGCCGGCGGCCCGGGCGATCCGGCCGTGCTTGACCCACGCGGCGGGGCGCGGGCGGACCCGCACGCCGTTGGGGCCGACGGGGGCCGGTCCGGCGTCGGCCGCGCGCTGGGCCGAGATGCCCACCAGCGGCACGCTGGCAGCCAGCAGGCCGGCGCGCAGGAGGGCGCGTCGGCTGGTCGTGGGCACGGGACCTCCAGGCAGCCCTCGCCGGTGCGAGGTGATCGTCGAGATCATGTCGGCGGGGAAGCGGCCGGGTCCATGACGCGGACGGGTGGCTTTCTCCTAGTCCGTCCCGGCGGGAGCGTGTTGCGCCTGCGTCGCGATGGGGGCGCGCAGCAGCCCGTCGGGGATGCCGAAGCCGTCGACCAGCGCGAGGGCGTGCGGCCGCAGCGCCCCGCAGAGCTGGTTGACCTCGGTGACCAGGGCGCGGGAGTCCTCGGCGGACAGGAAGCCGTGCTCCAGCCACCAGGCCCGGTCCCGCTCGATCGCCGACAGCGCCGCCAGGTCGCGCACCAGCGGCAGCACCTCGAGGTCGGAGGCGGCCACGGTGGCCGCGAACCGCTCGTGCACCACGCGCTCGATGTGGGCCGTGGCGGCGGCCAGGGCGTGGTCCTGGCAGTGCGAGAGCGCCCGCAGCGCGTCCATGCCCTCCTGCTGCACGAGCCGGCGAAGCCGCCGGGCGAGGGCGTCGACGATCCGCTCCTCGCGAAAGCGCAGCGCCTGGGCCTGCCACTGCGGGTCCCGCAGCGCGACGCTCGGTGTGGTGAAGCGGTCCAGCCAGCGCGAGACCTGGCGGCTGGTGAGGTGGCGGGCCATGCCCACCGCGTCCAGGTCCTCGAACTGCGACGCGTAGTCCGACAGCAGCGTCTTGGCGACCAGCTGCAGCAGCACGGTGTTGTCGCCCTCGAACGTCACGAAGACGTCGGAGTCGTTGCGCAGAGCCGCGAACCGGTTCTCCGCCAGGTAGCCCTTGCCCCCGCAGCACTCCCGCGCCTGCTGCACCGCGTCCACCATGTGCCAGGTCGCGTACGCCTTCAGGCCGGCGGCGAACGACTCGAGCGCCCGCTGCTCCTCCCCGGTCGGGCTGCCGAGCACGGCAGCGGCGTAGTCCTCGGTGAGGGCGTCGTGGGCGGACTGCAGGGCGTACGACGTGGCGACCGCCGGGAGCAGGCGCCGCTGGTGCGTGAGGTAGTCCAGCAGCGGGGTGTCCCTGTCCAGCCCGGTGCCGAACTGCCGGCGCCGCTCGCCCCAGCGCACCGCGATGGTGAGGGCGTTGCGGGCGACCGAGAAGCCCGCGCCGGCGATGCAGATGCGGCCCTCCACCAGGGCGCCGATCATCGTGAAGAAGCGGGCCCCCGGCGAGGTGATCTGCGAGGTGTACTCGCCCTCCGGCGACACCTGCCCGAACCGGTCGAGCAGGGCCTCCCGCGGCACCCGGACGGCCGACAGCCGCAGCCGGCCGTTGTCGACCCCCTGCAGGCCCATCTTGTCGCCGCAGTCCTCGATCTCCACGCCCGCGAGCGGGCTGCCGTCCTCGCCGCGGACCGGCACGACGAAGGCGTGCACGCCCCGCTGCTCGCCGGCCACGTCCAGCTGGGCGAACACGACGGCGAGCCGGCCGTGCCGGGCCAGGTTGCCGATCCAGTCCTTGCGGGCGGTCTCGTCCGGCGTGTGCAGGACGAACTCCCGGGCGGCGGCGTCGTAGCGCGCCTGGGTCCGGATGCTGCGCACGTCCGAGCCGTGGCCGCTCTCGCTCATGGCGAAGCAGCCCGGCAGGTCCAGGGTGCCGATGTCGCGCAGATACCGCTCGTGGTGGACCGTGGTGCCGAGCCGGTGCACCGACCCGCCGAACAGCCCGAACTGCACGCCGACCTTCACCAGCAGCGACAGGTCGCCGTGGCCCAGGGTCTGGAAGCCGGCGATGCGGCCCGCCGGGTCGTCGGCGCCGCCGTACTGCACCGGAAACGACCGCGAGCCGCTGCCGGTCTTGGCCACCTGCCGGCACCAGTCGAGGACGAGGTCGCGGTAGGCGTCGCGCGGCAGGCCGTCGGCCTGCTCCAGCCCGAGAGCGCACAGCGCGGCCCGGGTCGCCTCGCGCTGGGCGGCGTGCGGCCCGTCCAGCAGGGCCTGCAGGGCGGACGGGTCAGGGGACGCGACGGACATGGGTGTTGCTTACTCCGTCAGCCCGTCACCACCGGCAGGAGGATCCCCACGAGCGGCAGGGCGAGCACCGTGGCGCTCGCCAGCACGGCCAGGCAGGCCGGTCCGAGCGTCAGCGCCGGGGGCGGGTCGAGCAGCCGGGACGCGCGTACCAGGACCTCGGGCCCGCCCGCCGCGAGCCCGCCGGCCGGCACCGCGCCGCGGCCGACCTTGTACAGCGCCCGTGCCAGCACCGTGCGGTCGTGGCGTCGCGCCGCCAGGTCGTCGGCGAGCATCTCGATGAGCAGCGCGACCTCGCCGGACGCGGTCCGTACCGCCGGGAGCACCGGGAACGTGCGGTCCAGCGCGACGAAGGGCAGCACGACGAGGTCGTGCCGCTGGTCCAGGTGGGCCTGCTCGTGGGCCAGCACGGCGTCGACCTCCTCGCCGGACAGGCGGCGCAGCGCCCCGGAGCTGACGACCACCCGCGAGCGCAGCCCCGGCAGGCAGTAGGCCACCGGCAGGTCGTGGCCGAGCACGTCGATGCCCCGCAGCAGCGGGTTGCGGGTGGCCACCAGGTCGACCAGCGCGCGGTGCCGCCGGCGGTCGCGCAGCGTCCGTACCGTCGCGGTGAGCAGCGCCTGCACCAGGCGCAGCAGGACGGCGAGCCCGATCAGCCCGGCCAGCAGCGACCACCACCGCTCGGGCCCCTCGCCCAGCCCGGCGATCGCCTCGCCGTGGGTGGAGCCGTACGGCGCCAGCGCGACGGTGGCGGCGATCTCGAGCGCGAGCAGGCCGCCGGCCAGGCCGAGCGCCTGCCACAGCAGGAGCCCCAGAACGGGGGAGCGGGTCGGCCAGTCGGCGGCGGCCAGCCGGCCCGGGACGACCAGGGCCAGCAGGAGCAGCGCGACCGTCAGGAGCGCGGCCGCGAGCAGCACTAGCGCCCCTCGAGCGCCCGGCGCAGGGCCTCCGCCTCGTCGGGGCTGACCGAGCGGGCGAAGTGCGCCAGCGCGGCGGTGCGGTCCTCGGCCTGGCCCAGCGCCTGCTGCATGAGCACGGCGATGTGGTCCTCGCGCGAGGACGGCGCGACGTAGGTGTGGGCGCGGGCCCCCTTGTCGCGCTCCAGCAGGCCCTTGCGCTCCAGCCGGCCCAGCACGGTGAGCCACGTCGTGTACGCCAGCCCGCGGTCGCCCAGCGCGTCCGCGACGTCCCGCGCGGTCAGCGGCCCGGGCGCGGCCCAGATCACGTCCATCGCCGCGCGTTCGAGGTTTCCCAGACGGGTCATGCCGCGAGCCTACGACGTCAGGTAGAACTTCTACCTGACGTAGTAGAGACTGGCGTCAACCGGACCAGAGGAGCCCTGACCATGCCCGATGTCGTCGGCACCGCCCAGCCTCCGGGCGCCCAGTCCTGGCGTTGGGACTGGCAGCTGCTCGCCGCCTGTCGCGGCCGGGACGACCTGTTCTTCCACCCCCACGGGGAGCGCGAGCCCACCCGGTCGCAGCGCGAGACCGCGGCCAAGGCCATCTGCGCCAGCTGCCCGGTCCAGCCCGAGTGCCGCGAGCACGCGCTGGTCATGCGGGAGCCGTACGGCGTGTGGGGTGGGCTGTCGGAGGCCGAGCGCGAGCAGCAGCTGCACGGGCCGCGCCCGGTCCGCAAGCGGTAGCCCTCACGGCCACTTCACCTGCGGTGAGCCACGCTGGTGGCATGCAGCTGTCGAAGCCGTCCTCGGAGGAGCCTGGCGTGAACAGGTCCCGCCCCGCCACCGCCGACCTCGAGCGCGCGCTGTTCGAGGTCAAGAAGGTCGTCGTCGGCCAGGACCGCATGGTGGAGCGCATCCTGGTGGCGCTGCTGGCCCGTGGCCACTGCCTCATCGAGGGCGTCCCGGGGGTCGCCAAGACGCTCGCGGTGGAGACCCTCGCCCGGGTCGTCGGCGGGTCGTCGGTCCGGCTGCAGTTCACCCCCGACCTGGTGCCGAGCGACATCGTGGGCACCCGGGTCTACCGGCCGTCCCAGGAGTCCTTCGACGTCGAGCTGGGTCCGGTCTTCGCCAACCTGGTGCTGGCGGACGAGATCAACCGCGCGCCGGCCAAGGTGCAGAGCGCCCTGCTCGAGGTCATGGCCGAGCGGCAGGTCTCTCTGGGCGGCGTGACGCACCCGCTGCCCCGGCCGTTCGTCGTGCTGGCCACCCAGAACCCGATCGAGAACGAGGGCGTCTACCCGCTGCCCGAGGCCCAGCGCGACCGCTTCCTGCTCAAGGTCACGGTCGGCCACCCGTCCATGGCCGAGGAGATGGAGATCGTGCGGCGGATGTCGGTCGACCCGCCGCGGGCCGAGCAGGTGCTCAGCCTCGACCAGCTCATCGCGCTGCAGAGCGCCGTGGACGACGTCTTCGTCCACCACGCCGTCGCCGAGTACGCCGTCCGCCTCGTCGTCGCGACCCGCGAGCCGGAGCGCTGGGGGCTGCCCGAGCTCAAGCCGCTCCTGGCGTACGGCGCCTCGCCCCGCGGCTCCCTCGGCCTGGTGCAGGCCGGGCGGGCGCTGGCCGTGCTGCGCGGCCGCGACTACGTCCTGCCGCTGGACATCGCCGACCTCGCCGTCGACGTGCTGGCCCACCGGCTCGTGCTGACCTACGAGGCGCTGGCCGACCAGGTGTCGGCGGTGTCCCTCGTCGAGAAGGTCGTCGCCACCATCGAGGCGCCGCGGGTCTCGCCGACGCAGGACGGCCGCTCGGAGCTGTCTGCGTGAAGGCTGCGCCCGTGCTCCCGGCCGCGCCGCTCGCCCCGCCGGGCGCGGCCCGCCAGCTGCGGCTCGACATCAGCCGCCGGCTGGACGGGCTGCTGCACGGCGACCACCTCGGCTTCCTGCCGGGCCCCGGCAGCGAGCCGGCCGAGGCCCGCGTCTACGCCCCGGGCGATGACGTGCGCCGCATCGACTGGGCCGTCACCGCCCGCACCAGCCAGACCCAGGTGCGCGACGCCGTCGCCGAGCGGGAGCTCGAGACCACGCTGCTCGTCGACCTCACGGCCTCCATGCAGTTCGGCACCGCGCGACAGGAGAAGCGCGAGCTCGCCGTCGCCGTGGCTGCCGCCTTCTCCCACCTCGCCGGGGGGCCGGGCGACCGGCTCGGCGCGGTCGTGCTGTCCGGAGCCGGGCTGCGGCGGGTGCCGCCCAAGGCCGGCCGCGACGCCGGCCTGGCGCTGCTTCACCTGCTGCTCCAGACCCCGCGCAGCGAGGACGGCG
>JAOPWI010000262.1 GCA_025965755.1 Frankiales bacterium
CTGAAGCTGATCCGCGACGGCCGGGTCGTCACCCCGAACGCCGCCCTGCTGGAGGCCGTGCGCCCGAGCCAGGTCGTCGTGCCGGCGACGCGGGCCCAGGTCGCGCTGCCCGGGCTGCCGGCCCGCGCGCCGCAGGGCCTGGCCGGCCGCGACCCCGTGGAGGGCACCGTGCGGGTGGCCGACGGTGGCCGCCTGGTGACCCTGACCCCCGAGACCGCCACCGCCCTGGGCTACGCCACCGCCCTGGGCTCCGCCAGCAGCGAGCTGCCCGCGCTGTCGGCGGCCGACTTCGGCCTGCCTCCCGCGCAGACCACGCTGGACGGGCTGCGCCACGTCGACGGCACGCTGGTGCGCGACCCCGCCGACGAGCAGGGCCGGGCCTGGCTGATCGAGGGCGGCGTCCGGCGGCTGGTCGACCCGAGCTGGCTCACGTCCTACGGACGGCGGCCGGTCCTGCCGGCGCTGCCCGGCGACCCTTCCGTGCAGGGCCCGGCCGCCGCGCCCGCGGACGGCGCTGTGCTGCGCACCGACGACGGCAGCGTCTGGATCGTCGAGACGGGCGTGCGCCGGCTCCTGCCGGCCGCCGTCGCCGCCCGGCTGGGCATCCGCCCGGGCGACGTGCCGCTGACGACGGACGCCCTGCGCAGCGCCACCACCGAGGGCGCGCCCGTCGCCTAGCGGGGGCCTAGCGGGGGCCTAGCGGGGCTTGTGGCAGTCGAAGGTGACGAACTGGAAGGCCGGCCGGAAGCTGTGCCGCGCGGCCTGCTTCTCGTCGGCGACGACGGTCATGGAGCCGGCGTCGGCACCGGCCATCAGGTCCGCGACGTCGCAGTCGGCGCCGCCGTAGCTGAACGAGCGGCCGGCGGCCGCGGCGTCGCGCAGCTCGGAGGTGACGAGCACGTCGCAGGCGAAGCCGTGGTCGCGGATGGTGTCGGCGAGGTCCCAGCCGAAGCGGAAGTACACCAGCGTCATGTCGCCGTGGTACTCCGGCTCGGTCGGCGGCGCCGTCTTGGCCTGAGGCAGCGGGATCTGCAGGAAGACGTGGCCGCCGGGCTTGAGGACCCGGTAGAGCTCCGACAGCGCCTTGTGCGTGTCGGGCACGTGCTCGAGCACGTGCGGGGTCAGGACGACGTCGACGCTGTTGTCGGGGAGGTCCATGTTCTGCAGGTCCAGACGGATCGCGCCGCGGTGGGCCGACTCGTCGTAGTCGCTGGAGACGTAGTCGACCCGCTGCCCCATCCGGTCGCGGTAGACCTCGTTCAGCCTGGGTGAGGTCTCCAGAACCCGGGCGCCGCGGTCGTAGCCGGTGCGCCGCACCCAGCACCAGTACAGGAAGCGGTCGCGGCTGATCGAGCCGCACACCGGGCAGAGCGCGCCCTCGCTGTGCTCGGTCATCCCGTGGACCTCGACGAACGCGGTGCCCCGCCAGCCGCAGATGTTGCACTGCTTCGTGCCGGTCAGCTTGCTGTCGAGGGCGGCCTGGGGCCAGGTCCACGTGCGCGCGTCGCCCCGCCCGGACCGCCACTGACGCTCGGCGAGCCGGACGTGCGCCTTGTGCACGCCGGTCAGGATCTGGTCGGCCAGGCGCACGCGGTGTTCCTCACGATCGAGAGCTAGGACAGGGCAAGGGTATAGGCAGCGCGGGTCTCCTCCGCGCACCGCCGCCACGTGGAGCGAGCGGCGTGGGCGCGCCGCGCCGCCGGGTCGCCGGGGGTGTCCAGCACCGCGCGCAGCGCCTCCGCGAAGGCCTCCGGGTCGCCCGGGCGGGCGTAGGCGGCGAGGTCGCCGCCCACCTCCCGCAGCACCGGCAGGTCGCTGGCCAGCACCGGCGTGCCGGCCGCCATCGCCTCCAGCACCGGCAGCCCGAAGCCCTCGTCGCGGCTGGGCAGCACCAGCACGGAGGCGCCGGCCACGAGCGGTCGCAGCTGCTCGTCGGACAGGAAGCCCGGGGTCACGCAGCCCGAGACGTCGACCTGCTCGCCCCAGCCGGGCGGGCCGACCAGCACCAGCGGCGGCGCTGCGGGGACCAGCCGGTGCGCGGCCAGCAGCGTGCGCAGGTCCTTGCGCGGCTCCAGCGTGCCGACGAACAGCACGTACTCCCGCGGCAGGCCCAGGGCCGCGCGCAGCGCCTCGTCCGGGGGAGTCGCCGAGAGCCAGGCCGGGTCGACGCCCAGGGGAGTGGCGACCACGGGCGCGGCCGGGGCGTACTCCTGCCGGACCTGCTCGGCGACCGCCCGGCTGGGCGTGAGCACGACCGAGGCCCGGCGCAGCGACCGCGGAACGAGCGTGCGGTAGCGCGCGCTGGCCGCCGACACGGTCTCCGGCACCCGCAGGTAGGTGAGGTCGTGCACGGTGACCACGCCGCGGGCCCGGCGCAGCGGCGGCAGCACGAAGTTGGTGGCGTGAAAGACGTCGGTGCGCCCGGCCAGCAGCTCGACCGGCGGCCACTCCGCCCGGGACCAGGCCGCCTGCAGCCCGCGCGCCGGGGCGGGCCGGGCGGCCACCCGCACGCCG